>DIRE01000042.1:0-12086 GCA_002426575.1 Clostridiaceae bacterium UBA5444
CGGAGTTTTGCCGCATGTTAAATGCCGATTCAGTTGGAGGGCAAGTAGGAACGTTGTTATCACATAATGTTTTTACTTACTGTCAAAATAACCCTGTTAACAAAGAGGATCCAAGTGGATGTTGGGGTATAAGAAATAGGCTAAGTAGACTTTATGATAAAGTTCTGTATGCTTACGTATATGTAGCAGCAAATATGTATGTATTTAAACAGAAAATTTATAATAGGGTCTCAGGTTATAGTGGAAAAGTAATTAAGAATGTTAAGAAACATGTGAACAAATCACCTAATAAGGGCGCGGGGAATGTAGATAAATTCATAAAAAATAATGTTAATAAAAATTTTCAGCAAAATGTTAAAAATGCATTTGGAACAGATGCAAAAGTCACAACATTGACCCAAGACACTACTGTTTATAGATATCATGGAGGAAATTCTGCTGGCAAAAGTTATTGGTATACACCTAATCAAACGACAAATCCAGCAGTTGATTTAGCGTTGCCTTCTGGAAACACTTATAAGTATATGAATACTTATGTTATTCCCAAAGGTACGACAATTCTTGAGGGAAGTGTCGCACCGAACTTTGGACAGCCAGGCGGTGGGTATCAGTTCTATGTGCCTGATCCAACAGTTGTAATCTTAAAATAGGAGGACTTTATATGGACAAAAATGAATTTAGAGATGATGTTAAAAACTTAATCAAGGTATGTACTATTGAGGTACAGCATAGAAAAACAGGGATAAATGGCGAAAGTACAATTGAGCAACTTGAAAATACAATATTACCAGAATTAAATCAACTTTTAACAAAAGTTGACAACAATCAACTTCCACCGTTATCAGAGCGATATTTATTGTCTTTTGCAAATGCATTTAAAGTTTGGGGATGGGATATGAATCAACCAACTGAAATATTTGTTAAGCTTGCCGATATTAATAATAATTATTCAAAAATCTAATATAAAAAGCGAGAGATAAAGAGATACACCTTGAAGAACACCTTACAAAATGCCAGTACTGGCTAAGATTGTGGAATTACAGCCACCTAACAGGTGTACCACGCTCAATTTATAGCTATCTAAAAAAATAGAAGTTGTTTACTCAAAGCCATAAGCGGTCGGCATTGCCGACCGCTGTGTGAACTGGCGAGAGCGCCCAAAGGTGCACCCGCCTCTAACTTGTGCGCCCAGCATGGACGTAAACTAATCGGTGAAAGTCCGATACGGGGGTTGATAGTGCCAACCGTTAGCTTAAGACAAGGGTGTCCATCAGAGGTGGAATCTGAAGGAAGCCGACGGCAAAACTCTGGCCTGAGGTACACGAACTACATTCGAGGCTTAACCTTGTGGATGAGGTTGCGATTCAAACCAAAGTCCAAAACTGTCCGAAACGGGGAAGGTAAATGTAGCAGATATATGGAGTGAAAGTTTACGCTCTTACCTGGGGAGATCTAATAGATATGTCATTAAAATATGAAATATCTATTAGATAACCCATGCAGTGATGTATGGCTGAACTATCAGAAGTCAGCAGAAGCCATAGTACAAGATTAGTCATGAATAATCTTGGAAGGGCTGAACATTGGGGAGGTGAGTAAGTTTGACAGTCTCAACAAACATGAAAAGAATACAGAAAACCAAAGATTTGGACTACTTTGTGGAAGTAGGGGTGGAAACTCGAGGTAAACAAGGAGTGTATAGTGATTTGATGACGATGTCAAATCCGAAAGCCAAGTCAGAAATTAATACTGGGAATCACTGTAGTGTTATGCCTACTAATCCCTTCACTATGAGTGATTGGATTGCATCTAAGGATAATGCAGATGCAAATCCACACCCTTATACTGTTATACTTAAATCGATAGTTTGGGATAGAAGATATGATGGAAAATGGATAATAATATACTATTAAATTTGAATTGGAATCTCCCTTTGGATATTCAAGATGATGCTGTTTGTAAAATGGCTTCAATGTTAGACATAAACCCAAAGGATTTATTACAACCAATTAGTAAAGAATACTGGGAAAATGCAGCAAAGGTTTTACTTAAAATGGGCTATCCCAGAATAAGGGAAGCAACACCTGGATTATTAGTATGGTTACGAGATATTAATTGGCCAGGTTCAAATGAAGTAATGAAACTGTTAAAAACAATACCTAAAGCTGAATTGGTTCCATATTTAGAGGATGCTGTTAAAAAGGCTATAAACTCAGATGATGAAATATGGATAGAGAACTTATCATATTTTTTATTACAGTTAAAATTAAAGGAAAATGACTTTGCTTCAAAGGATGTATATTTATTTTTATTGTCAGGTAGTGAGTTTTGGAAATAGTATCGGGAATATAATAAAGCTATTTCTATAAATAGATGTATTTATAGTATATGTCTTGCTATAAAATGCTGGTTAAGCTTAATGCATAAGATTTAAGAAGAGAAATAAGTTTAACCAAAGATAGAAAATAATAAGGTTTGAAAAAGCAAAGACCTCATAATTAGAGTTCTGCAGTGAGAGGAGCACATCTACAGCCGAATCAAAAAAGGTCAAATATATATTATAACCGCAGTAATGTTGAGAGCTAATGCTCAAAGTGTTGGCTCTTTCATTTTGCCTGAAAATAAGTGAAATGGTGGAGGTGAAATACAAATTGAATCAAGAAGAGTATTACAATGAGGGAGAAGAATTTTATATTGAGGGTGAATATGAAAAAGCCTTTAGTTGCTTTCAGAAATGCAATTCTATTGAAGAAGGCTTTGATTGTCTGAATTATATTGGATGCTGTTATTTAGGGTTGAATGATTTAGAAAATGCTACTAAGACTTTCAAATATTTGATAGAAAATTGCCCTGACTGGGAAAGACCTCTCTTTAATTTAGGTAGAGTATATATTAAGAAAGAAATGTTACCAGAAGCATTTGATTGCTTAAGTAAAGCAGAAATCCTAAATCCAATGGAAGAAGATGTTTTCTTTTATTTTGGTGTATACTTTCAGAAGATTTGTGATTATAAAAATGCAGTTGAAAGCTACAAAAAATCTCTTGCTTTAAATAACTTTCAATCTGAGACACAATTAAATCTTGCCGTATGCTATGCGAAACTAGGTATGCAAAAGAAAGCACTAGAAAGGATTGAATTTGCTTGCTTAATGGATAGTAAATCAACAGAGGCACTATTTAATAAAGGCATGATTTTATTAGCTATGAAGGAATATAACAAAGCAATAGATACATTTCTAGAATTATATAGCTTGGAACCTGACAATATAGATAATATGGTAGATATCTGCAATTGTTACTTGAAAATCGAAGAATTGAGCAATGCGGAAAAATGGATAAATAAGATTCGCCTGATAGACCCTAATAATGAAAAGGCAAGAAAACTTCTTATGGTACTATCAGTAAAAAAGAGAATGGCAAAACCTTAAAAATCTGATGAGAAACGAATTAAAAATTCTAGCTGCAGAATTTTAGTTCTGCAGCGGGAACCTCGAATCCTATCAGCAGAAAGCATACTGATGGACAGCGCAATGTATTCAAACTATGCCTTGTAAATTTACCTATGATACTCATTACTTTAAATAGTGTTGAATAAGTAGTACGCATGCATTATAATGATATTATTGTTAAGAGGGAGTAGCTGGCATATTGCAGATAAAGTCAACATACTGGTTTGAAGACCTGGCTTTATCACGGATTTAATAAAACCGTTTGTGAGACTTTTAACACAAATAGATGTTTGCTTTTATTATCATCTATTTGTGTTAAGGGTCTCACTTTTTTTATTATATGTCAGATTATAACCTCCTCATATTAAAGTCTTTGATATAGAAAAAAAACTTAAGGGGTGGAATTTAATGGCTAAATTATTAAAATGTTTGGGATTGGTTTTTGCAGCTGAACTTGGGGACAAGACTCAGCTCGTGGCAATGGCATTTGCTGCAAAGTATACTGCTTGGAAGGTTGTAGTTGGTGTGACGATTGCCATATCTTTTTTGAATCTATTTGCAGTCATTCTTGGTACATACATTACCACAGTAATTCCTATTAGTGTTATACAGATTGTAGCAGCAGTTATATTTTTACTATTTGGAGTAATTAATCTAATAGATAATGATGGTGAGGAAAAAGAAAAGAGCTTTAAATTTGAGGCAATTGCAACAGTTGCAATAACCTTTTTTATAAGTGAACTTGGCGATAAAACACAGCTTATGACCATAACACTTGCTGCAAATTATAATAGCCCAGTCTCTGTATTTTTTGGAAGCACACTTGGCATGATTTTAGCTGATAGCCTTGGAATTATAGTTGGTGCTACAGTTTTCAAGAAGATACCTGCTAAAGCAGTAAAAATAATATCCTCGGCAATATTTCTATTATTCGGTTCCATTGGACTTTATAATTCATTGCCAGATAAGTTTATAACTGGTTTAAGCACTAGCTTATATATAATTATAATGTCTGTATTGCTAATACTTGTAAACAAATATAATGAGAGTAAAGAAGATAAGCAAAAAACTATGATTAATATCAAAGACAGTCGTATTTCAGAGGACAAAAGAGTAGCCATGAGGAAATAAGGGGTTAATTTTATTAATATTTGATAGAAGCTGATACACGCAAATAGGGATGTATGTTAAAGCTTTTACATATAAAGTCAATATGGTATAATTTAATTAAGGAAGATTATTATTTAAAAGTGAGGGGGAAGTAGCTATGATTAGCTACGAACTTATCTACTTTAACAATTTACGTATATTGCATAAAGATGATGAGTCTTTTTTATAAAGCGATATCCTATGTTCTACACTTAAAAATATATTATATAAGTGGGTGATTATATGGATATCAGCAATTTAAGGATTATAAAAAACGACCTATATAAAAAAACCGTCATTTCTAAAGCAACTAGAAAAAAAGCGGATAAAAAAGAAAATATTAAAGGTTGTTTAAAACTTGCTGATTATACAGTGTTTTAAATAATGGTAAAATGGCGGCTAATAAGTATAGCTGCCATTTTACCATTTTAAAATAATATACGCAGCCTATGGAATAAAAAATAATAAAGATATATAATAAAGTCAGAATTGACATTGAAAATATATATGTTTGGAGGGCACTTTTTTGGATAAAACAGAAGCAATCTGTGAGACATTAAAAAATAAAGGAATAAGGCTTACAAAGCAAAGAAAATCTATTATAGAGTGTCTTGCAGATATAGAAGGTCATATAAATGCACAGGAGTTATTTCAAAAGGTACTTAAAAAAGCTCCAGGTACTAATTTTTCTACTATTTACAGAAACCTTGAAATGCTTGTAGATATGGATGTGGTTAGAAAGTTTAACTTAAATGACAATACCTATTACTATGAACTTAAAAGCATGGGGCATCATCACCATCTTACATGTATAAAATGTGGTAAGTCTGTGGAGCTTGAGTTTTGCCCATTTAAAGATATTGATAAAGAAATATTAAATAATATGGATTTTCAGCCAAGTGATCATATATTTGAGATATATGGATACTGCAAAGATTGTAAGGCAAATAAAAAATAAAATACCTACAATAATTAGCGATAATACTTCTAATTAAAATATAGTTACGAGTATGGATCGCTTTTTTATTGCCTTTTTTGGTTATTTTAAGCTGCAGCATATTGTGATATTTTAACATTAGACTTTAGAATTAGTTAACAGTATAATATATTATGCAAACAAGACGTATGGATATATGCATTAACAATATATTAGAGGTTGGAGTGGCAAATATGTTTAATAGACTAAATAAAAAAATAGTTATAATCATAGTATCAGCTATAGCAGCGTTGTCTATTATAGCATGCTTTACTATATTTAATTCAAAAAAGGTAACAACCCCTTATAATACTTTTTTATCGCAAATAAGTGAAGGAAAAGTTGATAAAGTATATTTAGGCGATAAGCCAGATATGAAAGTGAAATTAAAAGATGGCAGCATCTATTACACGGATAATCCAAGAAGTTTAGAGTTTAAAGAGGCATTATTAAAGCAAAACGTAAAGGTTGAAGAAACTGGGGCAGCTTCAGCAGGGGGGAGCCCTTTTGGAGCAGTATTATCTTTAGCAATACTTTCGACACTAGCATATTTTTCAATTACAATGGCAAAAAAACAAAAAAGTGGCGGAATGGGCGGAATAATGGATATAACAAACTTAAATAAAAATACAGAGGAAAATATAAAGATAGGCTTTTCCAATGTTGCTGGAAATGATGAAGCAAAAGAAAGTGTTAAAGATATAGTTGACTTTTTAAAAGATCCTGATAAATACCTAAGATATGGAGCGAGAATGCCTAGGGGAGTACTTTTCTATGGGCCTCCTGGTACAGGAAAAACTCTTATGGCAAAAGCAGTTGCAGGAGAAGCAGGTGTGCCTTTTTATGCCATGTCTGGATCTGATTTTGTTCAAGTATATGTTGGAGTTGGAGCAGGCAGGATAAGGAGTCTTTTTAAGAAAGCAAAAGATCATGGTAAATGTGTAATATTTATTGATGAGATTGATGCCTTAGGTAAAAAGAGGGACTCAGGTGGAGTGGAAAGAGGCAATGACGAAAGAGAACAAACGCTAAACGCATTATTATCTGAAATGTCTGGTTTCACTGAGAATGAGGGCATTATTATAATTGCAGCTACAAATAGGATTGATACTTTAGATGAAGCATTGCTTAGACCAGGAAGGTTTGACAGACAGGTTGAGATTGGGCTTCCAGATATTAAAGGCAGGTATGAAATATTAAAAATACATGCAAAGGACAAGCCACTATCTAAAGAAGTTGATATAAAAAAGATTGCAGAAGAGACTGTATTTTTTAGTGGCGCAATGCTTGAAAGCATGGTAAATGAGGCTGCAATATATGCGGCAAAGAGAAATGCTGCTTGCATCGAAAAAGAAGACGTGGACAGAGCATTTTATACCATACTAGCAGGAGATGAAAAAAAGGACAGAAGCTCAATTAAGGAAATAGATAAAAAAATTACTGCATATCATGAGGCGGGCCATGCACTTGTAGCAAAAATTATATCCCCCCAAAATAGAATATCGAGGGTTACAATTATACCAAGCACTAAAGGTGCTGGAGGATATACAATGAATATTCCTCCAAATAGACTATATAAAACTAAAAAAGATATGGAAAAGGATATAATGATATCTCTTGGCGGAAGATGTGCAGAAGAGATAGTTTTCGGAGAAGAAAATATAACCACAGGTGCATCAGGAGATATAGAAAGAGCCACTGAAATTGTAATATCCATGATAAATAGATTTGGAATGAACAAAAACACTGGATTATTAAGCTATGAGGTAATTTACAAAAATAGTTTTAATAATATAAACGACGAAATAATAAATGAAAGTAAAAAAAATATAGAGGCTCTATATAAAGAAGTTAAAGAAATATTGGTTGAAAATAAAGATAAACTTACTAGACTTGCATTTGAGCTGCTAGATAAGGAAACTTTAAATGAATGTGATTTAGATTCAATAGTATCTGCATAAATAAGGCGCATAGTAGAATTTTACTATGCGTTTTATTTATTATGAGGCAATGTTTCAGGATATGTTGATTTGACTTACGCAGCGGAAGTCAATTAACATATCCGGTTTAAGAATCAAAAGTATTGTATTATGCATAGACTAGTATAGTGCAGATTTAGAGTAACAAGAATTTAATTTTAATTATTATATTATGGCTTGGGGCATATATATTACATAGAAAAGCTTAGGTTAGAAAGGAGAATATAAGTGAGAGAAAGTTATAATTATACCCCAATGCATGCTGCAATGGGGAAAGATTGTGGATGCCCAATGATGCAGCCTGCAAATCCAATGATGACGACCATGCCGGCTATGGGAATGCCTCCTATGATGTGCCCAATGATGCAGCATATGATGATGAATATGATGCCACAAATGGGAATGTGCCCCATGATGATGTCTTCAATGATGCCTATGGGAATGAACCCAATGATGCAGCCTGCAAATCCTATGATGTCTCCAATGCCTCCAATGCCTCCAATGCCTCCTATGGGAATGCCTACTATGATGAATCCCATGATGGAAAGCTATAGTCCATATGCTGCAGCTCCATACACCTGCGAAGAAAAGAAAAAATAATATAAATTAACATTTAGGATCTGCTATTATATAGCAGATCCTAAATACTTTATGACATATAAATCTACATAATATTTACTGATATGATAAAATTATATATACGCTTTATTAAATAGCAAAGGATTGTGAATATATGAGGATAGAGTATATTGACTACTTCGAAAATCTACCACTAAAAATTGAACTTGTAGATGTTAGGGAGTACCCAATTCACTGGCATAAGTCTATTGAGGTTTTATTTGTATTAAAAGGAAGTATAGATGTTACAATAGAATCTGAAACATATACACTTGAAGAAGGAGAAGTGGAAATTGTAAACATAGAAGAGGCTCATAGACTATTTAGTGATGATGAAAATAGGGTACTTATTTTTCAGATAGAGCCAAAGTTTTTTGAGCAATATTATTCTGGTATAGAGGATATATTTTTTTACACAAATTCATCTGATGAGGGAGCCCAAAGAGGCGAGGTATATGACACATTAAGGCAGTATCTTGCCATATTGCTTTGTGAAATAGTGCAAAAAAGGGATGATTATGATGAGTTTGTTGAAGATACACTAGTAGAACTTTTATATTTATTTATAAATGAGTTCCATTACCTTTTATATGAAAAAGAAGAATTGAAAGGTGATGATGAGCTACTAGAAAGGTATCATCGCATAGTAAAATATATATATAATAATTATAATAATAAAATAAGCCTTCAGGATATAGCTGACAAGGAGTTTTTAAGTTCTCACTATTTATCTCATCAGATTAAAACCAACGTGGGTATTAGCTTTAAAGACTATGTAAACATGGTTAGGGTTGATGAATCAGTTAAGCTTTTATTAGACACAGATAAAACATTATCTGAGATATCTGACGAGGTAGGATTTTCTCATATAAGGTATTTTAATAAACATTTTAAATTACACTATAAACTTACCCCTAAGCAGTATAGGAAAAAGTATAAAATTGATGATGATAAAATTGAAGAGATTAAAAAAATAGAGTACTTTGATTTAAAAGATGGATTAAATTATTCAGTTGGATATCTTGAAAACTATGAAAGATTTGAGTATGAAAAAAAGATAATTAAATTAAATATAGACGCATCTAAAAACATGGGAGATTTTAATCATGGCTTTAGTGAGTCCATAGTAATAGGAAACATAAAGGAACTGCTAAAAAAAGAAAATATAGAGATAATGAAAGAAGTACTTAAAAATATAAACTTTTGTTATGGGAAACTATATGGAATATTTGATAGTGAAATGGGGGTTTCACCTCATAATAAATTTATTAGTTTTATACACTTTAGGCAGATTTTCGACTTCTTAATTAGTTTCGGATGCAGGCCTCATATAATATTTGAGCAAAAGTATTTAGATGATGAAGAATTCTTAGCATTATTGAATTCATTTTTAGAAATTTTAATAGAAAATTACGGGGAATACGAGATAGATAAGTGGATATTTCAAACAGATAATACAATGGAGAATACAATATATGAAAAGACAGCAGAAATAATAAAAGATAGGGGACTTAAATTCATTGAGGATAGGTACATTAAAATAGATGAAATAAACCCTACATTTGACACATCATACATGATCCCCTATGTAATATATTTTAGCTTAAATAATGAAACTAGTTTAGGGTTTGTAAAGGCATTTGACTCAGTAGACAATATAGGGGCAGCTAAAAATGAAGTCTTTATTGGGGATTCAGGGCTCATAAGCTACTCAAATATTAAAAAGCCTATATACTATGCCTACTATTTTTTAGATAAGCTTGGGGGATCTTATATATTAAAAGGGGATGGATATGCAGTAACAACAGAAGGGGACGATATACAGATATTGTTGTATAGCTATACAGATGAAATAGATGAAATTATAAGTATTGAAGATATAAATAAAAGACGTGGTAAAAAAGATGTTGTAGAAAAGAACTTTTCTATAAATATTACAAATATTGACTCCAATTATAAGATAGTAAAATACCAATTGTGGGAGAAGGATGGATCTGCATATAATATATGGAGATCCATGGGAAGCCCCATACGAATTGATGATGCGGATAGGAATTTAATAAAAGATGCTGCCGTTCCGAATATAAGTTTTGGATACGCCAAAAAGACTGCAGTACTTCATATAGGCCATAAACTTAAAGGATATGGAGCAACATTAATAATACTAAAGAAGGTTAATTAAAACATAATCTTTTAGATAAAAAGTACTTTTTTGCGTTACAAAAGTACATAAACGAAGCTATTAGTGAACATTTGTACCTTTTTTGAGTATAAGCGTATTGTAAAGATACGTAAGAATGTACCCAACTATTGAGCATTAGGGTGAAAGAAAGTTTTAATATTTTAATATACAATATATGTATGACAATTATTAAAACTTTTAGGGGTGTTTTATATGAGGGAAGATGACATTATATACTCTGATAGAAATACGGGCAGGGTATTGTTAAAATTTGCTATCCCAGCAATAATATCCCTACTCATGTCGGAACTTTATAACATGGTTGATACATTTTATGCCGGGCGGTATGTAGGAACTGCGGCAGTTGGTGCGCTTACTGTAGCATTTCCAATACAAAGGCTATTAAGTTCTATAGGACTTTTAATAGCTGTAGGTGCCTCAACGTCTGCTGCAAGGTATTTAGGAGAAGAGGAACATGAAAAGTTGGAAGCTACAATAGGAAATGCATTTTTGTTGACTATTTTATTCCTTACTGTAGTTCCTTTATTTATATTTTTGCTTAAGTCAAGCATTATTAGACATCTTGGAGCAAGTGATGTAACTTATAAAATGGCGGACGAATATATATCTATAATATTGCTAGGTGGAATATTCCAAAGCCTTACATTTGTTATGTGCTATATAATGAACTCATTTGGCAATACCAAAGTAACTTTGAAGGCAACTACATTTGGAGCATTATCAAATGTTGTTGTTGACTATATATTTGTTTACTTATTGGGCATTGGCATAAAAGGTGCAGCAATAGCAACAGTACTTTCACAGATAGTGGCGTTTTTATATGCTTTATATAATTATGAAAAGATGAGAAAAGCATATAATCTAAGATATAAATTAAGGTTAAGCAGAGAAATTGCGCGGCCTATAATCACGGTTGGGTTTTCAACATTTATAGTTGAAATATCTGATGCGGTGGTTGCTGCTTTATTAAATAACTTATTATCAAGACATGGCGGAGATAGGGCTATTATAATGGTTGGGGCAATTACAAAAGTATCTATGTTTCTATTTATAACTGTCATAGGAATAAGCTACGCAATGCAGCCCATTGTTGCATACAATTATGGCTCAAATGACTATAAAAAGTTAAAAGAGGCAGCACACAAAGCTATAAATGCTGTCATATATGCATCAACAGCATTATGGGCGTTGATGATGATATTTGCAAGCAATATATTAGGAAGTTTTATAAGGAACCAAGGTATATTAATAGAAACTGTACGTGCTTTTAGAATTGTTATATCGGTTTTCCCTGTTGTAGGGGTTTATTATGTATCTATATATTATTATCAGGCTATAAACGAGCCTAGGAAGAGCTTTATACTTTCAATATATAGGCAGCTTCTATTGTTCATACCTATTTCAATATTATTGATATCAAAACTAGGTATTGATGGTGCATGGATTTCATATCCTATTACAGATATAATCTCAGGTATAACAGGATATATTTATATTAAGAAGGCTGAGAAAAATATAAATGAAGAAATTGACTACGAGGAATACCTAGATAAATACGGCGAAACAGAATCAATTTAAAATATGGCTATATTTTGGTACAATGCTAATTCCAGGATATGTTGATTTACTGTAGCAGCGACTTAAATGCCCATTTTTATCAGCTTTATCTTTCTTGAAAAAAATGGGCATTTTGGAGCAGCGGAAGTCAATCA
>DIRE01000042.1:12272-17462 GCA_002426575.1 Clostridiaceae bacterium UBA5444
GAAGTCAATCAACATATTCGGTTTTAAAAACCGATAGTTACTTAAAACATAGCTTAAAATATAATAAAATGTAAATACCACCTGAAGATTTTCATAATATATATTAGAATCTTTAGGTGATATTTTTTTGCTTGCATATATGCACATATATCTCCAGAGAAATAAAGATAGAATATATGGTGAGGGGGGAGCTTCCATAGACTATTTGCCATGTCTAGTAAAAATAGATGGTGATACAATATATTTATCTTATGAGGAATATGATCTGCTTTTATACCTTGTAAGGAATAAAGATGTTGTGCTTACTAGGAAGGTTATACTAAATAATGTTTGGGGACTAGAATTTGATGAGGATTTTAGTATGGTTGATATTTATATAGATAGATTAAGGGAAAAACTTAATGGAAAAGGAAAAACTATTACTAATGTAAATGAAATTGGATATAGGTTTGAGGAAATTGGATAGCCAATTTATAAAATGCCTTTGGATTAACCAAAGGCATTTTATAAATCTATTTAACTACTTCTACCATATTAAACTTAATAAGACACCCTCTTTTGTTTTCCTGATTGCTCCAAAATTTATCTAGCTTTTGCTTATCTTCAGCATTGGCGGCTTTGAAACTATTTGAATGATCAAGGCAGGGAATGAGCTTTGCTTTAACCCTCTTTGAGCCATCAGTTGTACCAACAACAACTTGTGCAAGCTTTATCCGTTTTAATTCGTATATTTCTGTAAAAGGCCTATAGGTTTTAATTGGTCTTAAATCTTTTGTTCTAATTATTCCATCAACATTAGTGTATAGATATTGCGCACCGCAATATTCAGATATAGTCTTTGAATTATTTTTAAACTTTGGTGTATCCATATCTGATGAAATTTTATTTTCCGTAAGCTGCTTTTTAGATTCCCATTCTTTAATGTTTGTAGCTTTTGGTTCTTTAACCATATGAGGCTTAATTCTTGCGTTTTTAATTGGTATCCTCGTAGGTATTGGCATAGCAATGATACCTTCATTAATATTGCCTAGGGAGGTGGTATCGCCTTTAAAATAGAGGTAAGATACATATGCTTGGCATAGGCTATTTATATTATATTCAAGGTTTGATTGCTCTTTCTTAAAATAGTCTCTTACCCTTATACCCCTATTAGTTAGCAGCTCTAATTTTTTCATTAAAGAATCATTTTCTGATGTATTAGCTTTTTTGTTATATCCAAGTATTGAGAAACATAGCTCAGGGTAGGATTCTATCAATAGTTTATCAAACCTGCCATTCCTCCTGTAGGAAAATCCCAGCTTATCAATATGATCTGATAAATTTACAACTAGATTTATAGTATCTTTATTTACTTTAAATCTATCACCATATAAGAACATATTTTTTGCTGAAAGTGAGTTATCTGCATCCCTTTTATTTATGGATATAAGGCCTTCATTATTTGTTAAAATCTCATTTTGCCCTAATAGTTTTTTGTATAACAATGTTGGGTAGTCCATGGATACAACTGAAACATTTTTTCGTTTAAAAAGATCCACTAGATTATTTAAATCAAGCCTATCTAAAAATATTATGTTTAGATTATCATCTAATATAGATACCGTGTATTTACCACGGTTTAGAGTTATTCCTGAAAAGTACTTTGCCATATCTGTTCTCCTTCTAAAAATAGTTTTATTGATATAAAGTAATTATTTTGTTTTTTAAAATGTTAGTAAATAAAGAATATAAAGAAAAAACTAAAAACACCAAACATATTAGTTATTCTATTTCTATGCAGGTTTTCCTCTTTTTTATGAAAGTATTTTTGCTATTCAGTAGAAATACAATTACTATATGCATAATTCATGATTTTGTTGACATAGCTAATATGGTTATATAGTATTTATATAAAGAAATATTATAAAGGTGGAGATAACTTATGAGCGATAAAATATATATAGTAGGTCATAAAAATCCTGATACTGATTCCATATGTTCAGCTATTGGGTATTGCGAATTTAAAAGAAAAAAAGGCGAGGCAAATGTGGTACCTGCAAGACTTGGAAAATTAAATAAAGAGACTGAGTTTGTGCTGGACTATTTTGGTGCTCAAGCACCTGAGATTATCTCCACAGTAAAAATGCAAACTATAGATGTAGATATAGATCCCACGGTTCCCATACCCCCTGATACATCCATAAGAAAAGCATGGGATATAATGAAAAATCAAAATTCAAAAACTCTTACCATTGTTGATGAATTTGGGCAGCTTCTAGGGATATGCACATTATCAAACCTAACCCAAAGCTATATGGATGTTTCAAACAACAATATATTATCAGAAAGCAAAACTAAGGCAGACAACATATTAGAGACCTTGTCTGGAAAGCGTATAAATAATTGTGAATTTGACTTTTCAAAAACAAAAAATATAATTGTTGCCGCAATGAGTGAGAATAAAGTTGAGTCTAACGTGGGAGTGGACGATGTTTTAATTGTTGGTGACAGGACTAGTGTACAGATAAAGGCAATAAATAGGGGTGTTGGATGTTTAATCATAACAGGGAATCACAAGGTAGATGAATCAGTGAAGATACTTTCAGAAGAAAAAGGGTGCATGATAATTTCTGCACCCTATGATTCATATAAAACTTCAAGACTTATAAATATGAGCGTTCCAGTGGGTCATGTAATGACCACATCGAATATAATAAGTTTTGATGCAGAAGATTTTATAGATGAAATAAAAGAAGTTATGCTTGATACAAGATATAGGTCATATCCTGTTATAAAAGATAACAAGGTAATAGGAACAATATCTCGGTACCATCTCATTAAAGGGAAGAGAAAAAAGGTAATACTAGTTGATCATAATGAAACATCTCAGGCAGTTGATGGACTTGATGAAGCAGAGATAATTGAAATAATTGATCATCATAGGGTTGGAGATATACAAACCACTTACCCAGTACTTTTTAATAATAGGCCTATTGGAAGCACATCAACAATTGTAGCCAGTATGTTTTTTGAAGAAGGTATTGATATATCCTCCAAAACAGCTGGACTATTATGCTCTGCTATTATATCTGATACCCTGTTTTTTAAGTCGCCAACATCTACAAGAGAGGACGTGGATGTAGCTTTTAAGCTTGCCAAAATATCTGGTATAGATATTATTAAATATAGTAATATGATGTTTAAAGCAGGCACCTCCCTTGCTGATAAGACTGCTAAAGAGATATTCTATCAGGACTTTAAGGAATTTTCTTTAGGTAAAAGTAAAGTCGGTATAGGGCAGGTTACAACAATGGATATAGAGGGAATTAATTATATGAAGGAAGAGCTTTTAGATTTGATGAAAGATATAAGAGAGGCGAAAGGATATACACTTGTGGCCCTTATGCTAACTGATATAATAAACGAAGGCTCTGAATTATTATTTTCCTCAAGTAACAATGAAATTATAACTAGTGCATTTAATATAAAGCCTCAAAATAATAGGGTGTATCTCCCAGGGGTGGTTTCTAGAAAAAAGCAGGTAATACCTCCAATTGGATTTGCACTAACTAGCAGCAGATAGGGAATAGGTAAGAGTGAATAGTGAATAGTGAATAGTGAATAGTTAATAGTTAATAGGACTCTTTTATAGTTAAAGGGGTCCTTTTGGATGTGAAATTAAATAATATATAAAAAAAGAATAGATATTATGGTATTATAGATAGGGTATTTATTAGCGAAACTTAGAGGGTGAAATGATATATGAATAAGAAATTTTTTGCTGCCTTTACAGCAATGGTGTTATCTTTTTCAGTTGTATTGGTGGCATGTACAAATAAAAAGAATTTAGAAAAGTATGAGGAAACGCAGGTAAAGATGGACACGCCTATGACACTAAGAGCTTATGGGCCTTCATCTAAAAAAGCTGTACAAGATGCTTTTAAAAGAATAGATGAAATTGAAAAATTAACAAGTACAACAATTGAAGATAGTGATGTTAGTAAAATAAATAAATCTGCTGGAGAGGGATTTGTAAAGGTAGATAAAGATGTATTTAAAATAATAAAAGAATCCATAAAGTATAGCAAACTAAGCAATGGAGCTTATGATATAACTATAGGCCCTATAATAAAATTGTGGGGAATAGGAACTAAAGATGCTAAAGTTCCATCTCAAAATGAAATAAACCAAAAAAAAGAATTAGTTGGGTATGATAAAGTAAAACTAAATGAATCTGAAGAAAGCGTTATGCTTGAGAAAAAGGGAATGTCAATTGACCTTGGAAGTATAGCAAAAGGATATGCTGCAGATGAAGCAGCAAGAATAATTAAAAGCTATGGAATTGAAAGAGCAATTGTAAACCTTGGAGGAAGCAGTATTTATCTCATGGGGGGAAAAAGCGAAAATGAGCCTTGGACAATAGGCATACAGCATCCAAGAAAAGAAGGAGAGGGTGTATATCTATGTAAATTAAAGGCAAAAGATAAGATTTTGTCTACCTCGGGAGATTATGAAAGGTATTTTATGAAGTCTGGTAAAAGATATCATCATATTATGGATCCATCTACAGGAGCTCCTGCGGATAATGGTGTAACAGGTGTCACCATAGTATTAGATAGACCAGATAACTTTGAAGAGGCCATGATTGCTGATGTGCTTTCTACTATTGTGTTTGTAAAAGGCGCCGAGGATGGAATGAACTTTATAAAAGCCATAGATGGTGCTGATGCATTAATCGCAACTTC
The DNA here is from genome assembly GCA_002426575.1 of Clostridiaceae bacterium UBA5444. GTDB lineage: Bacteria > Bacillota > Clostridia > Clostridiales > Oxobacteraceae > UBA5444. The sequence goes on from DIRE01000042.1 coordinate 16,997, forward strand.
AGATAATAAACTTATTTCTACTCAAGGGCTTAAAAATAAAATAGGGGATATAAGTGAGGAATATAAATATGTTGCGCAAGGGAGATAAAATACTAATTATACTTATTGTAGTTTCAATTGCAATAGGATATGGTGTAAAAATATATAATAGCAATAAATATAAAAACAATGATAGTATTGCAATAATTGAAATAAATGGGACGGAATATGGGAAATATGATTTAAAGACTGCAAATAATAAAACATTAGAGATTAAGGTCTCAGAAGATGCTGTATCCATTGTTGAGTTTAAAGATGGTAAGGTTAGGATAAAAGAGGCTCAATGTCCTGATAAGGTCTGTGTAAAAACAGGATGGATATCAAAACCAGGAGAAGTAATAGTATGTCTCCCATATAAAATAGTGATTAAGATTTCTGGAGAAAGGCAAGATGTGGATGTTGAGACTTTCTAGGCTTCCTGAAATAT
>DIRE01000042.1:17645-18287 GCA_002426575.1 Clostridiaceae bacterium UBA5444
TTCCTGAAATATTTTAGCCTGTATAGATATAAAGGTTCTCAGCTTTTACATTTAAGGAGGAGATGCGGTTTGAAAGATATAAGAAGATTAACAACATTATCCATGCTTATCTCTGCTGCACTAGTACTTCATATTGTGGAGGGACTAATTCCTATTCCCGTTCCAGTACCAGGGATTAAGTTAGGATTTGCCAATATAATTACTCTTATAACCATTATGTTCTTTAGGTTTAGAGAGGTAATACTGCTTGTTGTATTAAGATCACTTTTGGCTTCATTATTTGGAGGAGGCATTTCCGGTTTTTTATTTAGTGTAACTGGAGGACTTGCAAGTGCAATAGTAATGTGGATACTTTATAAAAAGTTTAGTAAGTATTTTAGTATAATAGCTATAAGCATAATAGGAGCAATCTTTCATAATATTGGGCAGCTATTAGTGGCAAGTATATATATATCTGACTTTAGAATTTATGGATACCTGCCTGTCCTTATGATTTCATCAGTAATAACAGGATTTTTTATTGGCGTTATATGCAAATACGCTAAAAATCTTATAATCAAAAATATAGATAAATTAGGGCTTAATTTCGACGACAAATAGGCTATGCTTTAATACAGCGCTGACTTTAGGATATGTTGATTT
>DIRE01000042.1:18608-19730 GCA_002426575.1 Clostridiaceae bacterium UBA5444
AACCAACAGTTACTTAAAACATAGACAATAAATAATGGATAGACATTAGTAATAATCCATGCACTCTTAAATATAATTATAAAGAGCAAATATAATGCTTTGTTCTTTATGAGCATAGAAGGGGTGCATGGATTTGTTATTGAGAAAGCAAAACAAAAAAGATGATGTATCTATTTATAATTTAAAAATTAATGCAAAAGGACTTACTGCTAAAGAAGCTGATTTAAGGCTACAAAAATATGGATTAAATACTTTGAAGGAAAAAAAGAAAAGTTCCCCAGTATTAATATTTTTGAGCCAGTTTAATGATTTTATTATTTGGGTATTATTTGGTGCAACGGTTTTATCAAGCTTAATGGGGGAAAAAGCCGATGCAATAACTATAACAGCAATAATAATTTTAAATGGAATAATGGGATTTATACAGGAATATAGGACTGAAAAGTCTATGGAAGCACTCAAAGAGCTTACAGCTCCAGAAGCACATGTAGTAAGAGATGGGAAAAACATGATCATATTGGCAAAAGAAATTGTGCCAGATGATTTAATATTGCTTGAGGCTGGAGATAGGGTTCCTGCAGATGCAATACTTATAGAGTGTTTAAACATTGAGGTTGATGAATCATTACTAACTGGGGAATCAGCACCAGTTAGCAAGAAAGCTGTTGCAGCTAAAAATACAAATTCACTATTAGGAGCAAAACAAAACATTGTGTATATGGGAACTACTATAACTGGCGGTAGGGGCAAATCTATAGTGATTGCAACAGGAATGGCAACTGAGATGGGCAAAATAGCTGACATGCTGCAAAATACAAAAGAATCCCTTACGCCTCTTCAAGTTAGGCTAGATAAAATGGGAAAAGCAATGGTTGCAGCATGCCTATTGATATGCGGTATTGTAACGGTTACAGGTATTTTAAAAGGCGAAGATATATATACAATGTTTCTAATAGGAGTAAGCCTTGCAGTTGCTGCAATACCAGAGGGACTTCCTGCTATAGTTACAGTATCTTTAGCTTTAGGAGTTCAAAGGATGCTTAAGAAAAATGCACTTATTAGAAAGCTTCCTGCTGTAGAGACATTAGGTTGTACAAATATAATATGCTCAGATAAAACTGG
>DIRE01000042.1:19902-20917 GCA_002426575.1 Clostridiaceae bacterium UBA5444
TATAATATGCTCAGATAAAACTGGTACATTAACAGAAAATAAAATGACTGTAAAAAGTATATATACTAGTGGAAATTATATTGAGGTAAGCGGGACTGGGTATGATATAAATGGACAATTTATTAAAAACTCTAGAAAAATAAGCCCTTCCATGGAAACTAGTTTAAAATCTTTATTAGAATCTGCTGTTTTGTGTACTAATTCAGAGATAGAAGTTAAAAAATCTAAATCTAAAATAATTAATATAGGTGATAAAAAAGAGGAAGTATCAGTTCAAGGAGACCCAACTGAAATAGCACTTATAGTATGTGGCTATAAAGCTGGAGTTACAAAGGAAAACCTAATGGGGAGATACACCAAAGTTTCTGAAGTTCCATTTGATTCAGATAGAAAGAGAATGTCAGTTATCGTAAAATCAATAGATGGTAGTTATTATTTATTTTTAAAAGGAGCCCCTGATAATACAATTGATTTATGCAAAGATGCGCAAGCAGGGTCTTTAGGGAATCAAAAGCCAAGTTTAAGACCAATGAATGCAATACTTAAAAACAATATATTGTCTGCTAATGATAACATGGCAAAGAAGGCACTTAGAGTAATCGCCATAGCTTATAAAAAACTTCCAGGCATTCCACCTACTATGGATGCATCCTTTTTAGAAAAAGACCTTACATTTTTAGGACTTATGGGGATGATTGACCCTCCAAGACCTGAAGCTATTAAGGCTATTGAACTTTGCAAAGCATCTGGAATTAAGCCTGTAATGATAACAGGGGATCATAGAGAAACTGCAATTGCAGTAGCTAGGGAGCTAAAATTAATTGAAAAAGAAAATGGGAAAAACTTTGTATTAACGGGAGCTGAACTTGACAGACTTAATGAAAATGAACTAAATAAAGCTGTAAGGGAAACCTCTGTTTTTGCCAGGGTTACTCCTAAGCATAAGCTAAATATTGTAAAAGCTTATAAGAATAATGGGTTTATAGTTGCAATGACTGGCGATGGTGTAAATGAT
>DIRE01000042.1:21081-21209 GCA_002426575.1 Clostridiaceae bacterium UBA5444
GATGGTGTAAATGATGCTCCAGCTGTTAAGGAAGCAGATATAGGTATATCTATGGGAGAGACGGGCACAGATGTAACAAAAGAAGCATCATCCATGATTCTATTAGATGATAATTTTGCAACAATTGT
>DIRE01000042.1:21396-50864 GCA_002426575.1 Clostridiaceae bacterium UBA5444
TATAAGATACCTTCTATCTTGCAACCTGGGAGAAGTTTTAACAATGTTTATTGCATCCTTAATAGGGCTTCCAATACCTCTTATGCCTATACAGATACTTTGGGTTAATCTAGTTACAGATGGACTGCCTGCTATTGCACTTGGGGTTGATCCACCAGATAATGATATAATGTCAAGAGCTCCAAGAGGGAAAAACGAAAGCATTTTTTCTCAAGGGTTAGGTATTAAAATTATAATAAGGGGTATTTTAATAGGAGTCTGCACACTTATTGTATTTACCTTTAATCTTAAATATTATAATGGCGATAATGTTCTATTAAGAGCAAGGACAATGGCATTTGCAACCCTTGTAATGTCACAGCTAATACATGTATTTGAATGTAGATCTGAAAGACATAGCATATTTGAAATAAAACTATTTAGCAACATGTATCTTGTTTTAGCGGTAATGGTTTCTATAATTATGTTATCAATAGTAATTTACATACCATATCTGCAGTATATATTTAAAACAGTGGCTCTAACTTTTGGTGATTGGATTGAAGTATTGTTTTTTTCAGGGGCCATATCATTAGTAGTGAGTCTAGAGAGGTATATTAAGAAAAAATAGAATATATTATATAAAAATAAGGGAGATAAGCATAAAGCTATCTTCCTTATTTGCAAGTTGTGATTTACTTCTTTTTGTTTTTCTTTTGCATTTGTTTTTGCTGCTTTTGTTTTTGTTCTTGCTTTAATTGTTCAACATCCATAATGCTCTTTCTAGTAGTAATGTTTTGAATGTTAAGTATTTGAACTGCCTCACCCTTTTTATCTTTTAAACCTTGAATAACTATTAGATGACCGTTTTGAAGATTTATAATGTTATATTTTTTAAACCAAGTGTTCTTTTTAAAGTAACATCTGACAATATTTTTGCTTCTTTCGGGCTTTAATAGTATGTCTACCCTTAACTTATAAAAAATAAATAATATCCTTTTTGTAGTAATCTTAACACTAACAATATTTCCCCTAAGGGCGATCATCCTATCTCCATATTTTTTAATATAAGCCTCTTGCATGGACGAATTCATTTTGTCCCTAAAACCCATATCCATAACCCCTTTTCAAATAAAATATTGAATTATGCAACTACTCAATTGATTGATCCTCAACATAAGAAAGTAGTAATCAAACATATTTTTAATTATACCATAGTTTATACTTATGAATACATAGGCTTTATGCTTTTATGCTTTATAATTATATTTATATTGTTTAATCGTAAAATGAGAAGATGAAGTATGTGGGTAGTATTGTAAGTATCGGTTAATTTATACATGATGGTAGATTTTAAAATAAAAATAATGTTATAATAAAAAACAGGAAGATATAAGCAAATATGGATACGGATATTGAATTTTTAAATGGTGCATACCTAGTAAATCAAATAAAAATAGGGGGGTTGATTATTTTGGAGAGTATTAGGTTTGTTATTGCTATTATGACAGTTTTCTATATAGTAATGTCTATGACAATTATGATAAAGGTCATGATGGTGCCAAGCCCATCTGATAGGGGTAGTGTTAATGCCATAAACTATATAATAATAATGACCACCATAATTTCAGCATTAATAGGTGCATTGCTTGAAAAAGGAGTATATATGTGTATAGCAATTGCAATATTAATAGTTGGATTTTTAGGTACAACACTAATATCTCGTTATTTGGAGGGGAAAAGATGAGCGCTTTAAAGTTTATTATTTATATATTGTTTGCTATAAGTGGCTTTTTTACGTTTATAGAAGTAGCAAGGCATATTGGGATGCCTAATATTTGCAGCAAAATTGGGACAAGCACTAATATTGAAATATTAAGTACATCCCCATTATTCATAGGGGTTTCACTTTACGGCTTTTTTATTTTAAAATCCCCTAACATTGGTGTTACATCATTGATAATAGGATTTATGGTGCTTTTAATATACTCTAAAGCTTCTAGAAGCCTACTTGCTTCTTTTATAGGAAGGTTTGGTACTTTTGCCGCAAGGAGGGATAAATAAAATGAGGGTATTTAATATAATAAACATACTTTTAATGATGGCAATTGTAATATGCGCACTCTTTACTGTTACAGCAAAAGATAAATACAAGGCAATAACAAGTGTAATTATAATGAACCTATTTTTAATATTAAAGTTTTTATTGTTAGATGCACCAGGTGCTGCAGTTGCTTTGGTTATAGGCGGAGGGATCTATATATTATTGCTTTTCTTAAACCCATTAGGCTTAAATAGAGTTAAAGGGGGCGCAAGTAAATGAAAAGATTTGCTACAATACTATTTCTATCAATAATGGCAGTGGTTTTATTTTATACAAGCTATACATTATACATATCTAATACAATGAATGGAGCAATGGAAAGTATTGGTGATACTAGTCTATTATCTATGTTTTTCTCAAAATCAAGTATAGGTCATACCATAATATTGATTGCAGCAATATGTATATCTTTTATAGTGGCTTTTTATATACTTAACCTAAGTAAGAATAGAAGGGGGGGCCTTAAATGATTGTGGATTATATTGGAGCCTCTATTTTAATAATACTTGGCATTTATATTATGATTATGAATAAGGATACTATAAAGATAATACTTGGACTTATTATAATGGGCAGTGGGGTTAACCTATTTTTAATATCCATAGGACTTTACGATCCTATAAGTTTTAGTAACAAACTTAAGGTAAGTGATACCCTAGTTTTAAATAAAACAATTGAATACATGGTTGTAGTATCAATTATAATAACTGTATGTGCAGTTATTATAGCATTATCTGAATCGCTGGCAATTAAAAGGGGCTTTGGAAAGTTTAAAAATTCATATAAGTATATTGTAGTGGGGTTATTTGCTGTATATATTATCCTTCTTGCAACAGGATTAATATATGCCGAGGCCATATCATCTGAAAGCATTACATTAAACTTGAATACGATTAATTCTTATATAACCCCAAATGGCCTTTCTACTTTATCTATATTTGCTTTTGGGCTTTTTGTAGTTGGGTTTGGTACTATAGTATATTTATTTTCTAATGATTTATGGAGTTTTAAGTGGAAAAGGAATATATATGGATATATAAATTTAGTTGTTTTAATTATAATGACAGTACTTGGTATATATGGGATGTATAAGATATCATTTGCCATGTACAATATATCTTCCTATTTACCTATAAAATATTTATTTATATATTGGGGATGTATAACAATAATTTATTCCATTATAATGGTTATCCTAAATTGGGCATCAGATAAAAGGTTAGAAGGAGTACTTAAGTATCTTTCTATTTCTCAAATAGGATTAACAATAATAGGATTTGGTATTGCTTCTTATGAAAGTGTCTATGGGTCAATATACAATGCAATATCCATTATTCCATCTATAATGCTTATTTTTATATGCATTAGCTCTTTTTATAATAGTGCAAAGAATGCAGGGCTTAGAGATATTTATGGTATAGGAAAGAAGATGCCTTATACAACGCTTATGTTTGCTTCAGCTTTGCTTTCTATATCAGGTATACCGCCTTTTGGCCAGTTTGAAAGTAGGTATATTATATACAATTCTGCATTAAAGTATGGGCATACATTTATATCAATAATAATAGTTATATCAAGTATTATTACTTTTGCATTATCCTTAAATGCAATTTATAATATATTATTTAAAAATCCAAAGAATAAAAATATAGATAATATAAAGGAAGCTAATGTATATGAGCTTTCCGCCATGGGCATTTTAACTGTACTATCAATATTACTTGGGGTTTTCCCAAAACAGTTAAATAGATTTATGCCTCAGATTATAAAAAATGAATGGCTTTCAGGGATTACATTATCAGCCATTGGGTATAATTCTAATAACTTTGGTATACTACTTATGGTACTAATAATTGGTATTATAGTATTTATATTGCTTAATCCAGAAATAGGTGAAAATATTAGTGTTAGTGATATAAAAAACTCTTTCTTGAATAATTGCGCTAAGTTTTATTTAACTATATGTAAATTGAATATCCCATCAAAAATAAAAAAGCCACTTAATAGATGTGACAAATTAATGAAAGACCGTAGGGCTCTTCAGATAAGCGATTATATATTATGGGCTATAGGGGTGTTTGGTTTTATTTCAGTATATTTGATGTTTACTATTTAATGGTTAAGACTAATATATTTAATTAAAGCATGAGGAGGGAAATGCATGAATAAAAGGCAATTAGCAGGATTAATAGACCATACCATTTTAAAGCCTGAAGCATCAATGAATGAGGTAAAAAGGGTATGCCTTGAAGCATTAAAATATGGATTTGCATCTGTTTGTATAAATCCTTGTTATGTTAAATATGCAGCAGATATTCTAAAAGACAGTAATGTTAAGGTTTGTACTGTTATAGGTTTCCCATTAGGAGCAAACACCACAAAGGTAAAGGCATTTGAGGCCTTAAATGCAATCGAAGATGGTGCAGAGGAAATTGATATGGTAATAAATGTTGGTGCTTTAAAAAATAAAGATTATGAATATGTATATAATGACATAAAAGCAGTAGTGGACGCTGCAAAAGATAATGCACTAGTAAAGGTAATTATAGAGGCATGCCTTTTAACTGATGATGAAAAGATTATGACATGCAATTTAAGCAAGAACGCGGGAACTGATTTTGTAAAAACATCAACAGGGTTTAGCAGTGGCGGAGCCAAACCTTGCGATATAAAGCTAATGAGAGAAACTGTGGGAGATAAAATGGGGGTTAAGGCATCAGGGGGAGTAAGGACATATGCTGATGCTAAAGAGATGATTGAAAGTGGAGCATCAAGAATTGGTGCTAGTTCATCTATAAAAATAATAGAAGAATGTGAAGAATAATTAAAAAAGTAGGATTTCGAACCGAAATCCTGCTTTTTTAATTATAGGAGGGTTCTCTATATTGACACCTATTGAATATTATATATAAAGATTTGGAAAAGGATTAAAAGAGGTGTCTATATGAAATATAAATTTGAGGTACCCTATGAAGATTTATTGTGTGATAATTATAATCGCAGTGTAATAAAGTTTAACACCACTGAAGATATAGAAGGGGACAGCAGCATTATAGGTCAAGAAAGAGCAGAAAGTGCAATGGAATTTGGAATTAGTATAAAAGAGCAAAGATATAATATCTATGTAGCAGGTACAAGCGGTATTGGAAAAAGAAATTATATCAAAAAAGTATTAGAATCTAAAGCTAAAAGTGATCCTGTACCAGATGATTGGTGTTTTGTATATAATTTTGATAATGAATATGAACCCATAGCTTTAAATTTTAGGGCTGGAAGGGGAAGAGTATTTAAAAATGATATGGAAAACGTACTAGAAGAAGTAATAGATAAAATTCCATATTATTTTGAAAGCTATGAATATGATAAACAGAAAAATGAAATACTTGGGGAATACCATGATATTAAAAACAAGCTTTTAGATGAGTTAGCCCAAGATGCAAAATCTTTAGATATACAGCTTAAAAATAGTGAAACAGGTTATCTATTTATTCCTATAATAGATGATAAACCAATGAGCGAAGAAGAATATAATAATCTTGAAAAGGAAGAAAAGGATATTATATTAGACAAGATAGCTAAGATTAGAATAAAAGCAATGAGTATTATAAGAGAATTAAAATTTGCAGAAAAGGCTGCTGATAAAAAAATAGAAATGCTTGATAGGGAAACAGGATTATATGGGCTTAATGATATATTTTCGAATTTATTATTAAAGTATTCTACGGAAAGCAAGGTTATAGAGTATATTCAATCTGTAAAAGAAGATATATTAAAATATATTGAAAAGTTTTTAGATGATTTAGATGAAATTTCAGATACAAAAAAGGAAAACAGCATACTATCTAGATATAAAGTAAACCTGTTAGTTGATAATGGGGATTTAAAAGGATCACCAATTATATTTGACTATAACCCAACCTATACTAACCTTATTGGAAGTGTAGAATATGAAAGCAAGCTTGGAACCTTATCAACTGATTTTTTAAAAATCAAAGCTGGTTCAATAATAAAGGCAAATGGAGGATATTTAATTTTATATATTGAGGATGTTATAAAAAACTACAAATCATGGGAAAGTATAAAAAGTGTAATAAAAAGTGGAGTATTAAGCATTGAGAGCATGAGAAACCAGCTAGATCTTTTAACTATAACCTCTCTAAAACCAAGTCCCATACCTGTAAATTTAAAAATAATACTAATAGGCAGTGAATATATTTATAGAGTATTATATGAACATGATAACGAGTTTAAGTATTTATTTAAGGTAAAAGTTGATTTCGATAGTGAGATTGAGAAAAATGATGCTAATGTTTATAAGTTGGCAGAATGTATAAGCAACCATTGCAGGGAAAACAAAATTAGGCATGTAGATAGATCTGGAGTATCTACAATTATTGAGTATAGCTCAAAAATTGCAGGAAGCAGAAAAAAGCTATCATCTAATTTAGATGGTATAACTGATATAATAAACGAATCTAATATATGGGCTGATATACAAAAAAGTAAATATATAAGCAGTGAGCATATAAAAAAGGCTATTAGAGAGAATAAAAAAAGAAATAGCCTTATAGAAGATAAATTTCTAGAAGTATACGAGAATAAAAGGCTTATGATTGATACACAAGGAGAAGCTGTAGGACAGATAAACGGACTCTCAGTAATAGAGGTTGGGGGACACAGGTTCGGAAGACCATGCAGGATTACTGCATCAACCTATATGGGTAAACAAGGAATAGTTAATATTGAAAGAGAGGCTAGATTAAGTGGAAGCATACATGACAAAGGGGTATTTATAATAGGAGGTTTTCTAGGTGCTAGATATGCATCAAAAATTCCTCTATCCATGTCTGGCCATATATGCTTTGAACAAAGTTATGGATCAATTGATGGGGATAGTGCATCTGCAGCAGAGCTTCTAGCGCTTTTATCCAGCATATCTGGTACAAAGATGAAGCAGTCTATTGCAGTAACAGGTTCTATAAATCAAAAAGGCGATATTCAACCTGTAGGCGGAATTAACGAGAAAATAGAAGGCTTTTATAAAGTATGCTCCATGTTCGGATTAAGCAAAAAACAAGGTGTAATAATACCTTACAGTAATTTAGACGATATTATACTAGATGATGATATATTAAAGGATATTAAAAAGGGTATATTTCATCTATACGCCATTAAAAATATAGATGAAGGCATAGAAATACTAACTAATCTAAAACCAGGCATTAGGGGAGAAGATGGAGAGTTTGAATATAACACATTTAATTATTTTGTAGATAAAGGGCTTAAAGATTTTATAAAAAACTATAGAGAGCTTGATAAAAAAGATTAAAAATGGTGAGGCAAGTCTTCACCATTTTTATATGTGCGCTCGGAAGGGGCGCAGTCTAATCCACAGCAATATGTGTAGTACAGCCATATATGTTACATTATGCCATACTTGCTGTAAATAAAGCCATTTCATAATTATATGATATATATTATATTTAATATATTAACAATTTTATCGTCTATCGTGCCACATAGAGGAATACTCTTTTAATGGAAACAAAGGTAGCATAGAGGTTATTTCATTGGGAGGCGTTTAAATGAAAAAAGTTCTAGAACTTTTCACCGGCATTGGCGAAATGATGAGGATAGTGTGGCAGTCGAGCAAAACTATGACTTTGCTGATGATTTTCAATAATCTTATCCGAAACGCTCTGTGGCCTCTGCGCGCTTTGGCTGTTAAGAATATTGTTGATATTATTGTTTTGTCATCTAAAAATGGGTTTTCGTCATATCAAAATTCATTTTGGATCAATATTATTCTTTTCTTTATTCTGTTTTGGGGCAACAGAATTTGGTGGCCTTTAAATAGTTATACTCAAACCCTTATGTTGGCCAAAATCAGTCACGAAACAAGACTGAGAATTATTTCTGCTATGGAAAGAATTCACTTGTCCTTTTTCGACTATGCGGAAAAATATGATACATATACAAGAGCTTTAGCTCAGGCAGATGACCGTCAACCAATAAATACTGTAAATACAGTTATTGGATTTATTTCACTGATTATTAGCTTTGTTACAGCATTTACGGTTATGGTTTCCATTAATATTCCGGTAACAGTACTACTTATATTGAGTTCCATTCCTGCTGTTATTTGGGAAGGCCGGTTTAATCAAAAAATATATAACTTTGACCAAGAAGTAACGCGTGAAAAGCGCTTATTAGGGTATTTGTTCTCGCTATTTTTTAGCAAGACATCTGCTAAAGAAATAAGAACGTTTAAAACCGATCGGTATTTATCTGAGAAACATGAATCTGTCTTAAATGAGTATAATCATAAGTATTTTCGACTTGTGAATTCAAAGATTCGGATTGATTCACTTTTTTGGCTTATACTACAATGTACCCTTATGATAGGATATTTTTTGATTATTTCAGATGCCGCTTCAGGGAAAATCGCTCTCGGCTCTCTTAGCTTTTTTCTCGCCGTTGCCGGAGATCTTCAGGGAGCTATTAAAGATTTCGGTTCTTCATTCAATGGTATAATACAGTCAAACAAGTATTTCGATAATTTATTGCAATTTGAGAAACAAAATGCTGAAATTGCAAACCCAATCAATTTTATTGATACCCCCGAAACTATTGAGAATATTGAATTTAGAAATGTTTCATTTTCATATCCAAACGCAGAAGATGAAACGATAAAAGATATAAGTTTTATTCTACACTACCCACAATCCGTTGTGTTGGTTGGCGAAAACGGAGCAGGCAAAACGACGATTTTAAAGCTCTTGATGGGATTTTATAGACCAACTTCCGGCGAAATTTTAGTAAATGGTGTCAATATTCAGCAATATCGTTCGGAGGACTATTTAAGACTATTTTCTGTCTGCTTTCAGGATTATATGAAGTATGGCTTTTCACTCAAAGACAACATTATTATGGCAAACAGAAGGATGGATCATAAAAGATTTGATGAAATAGTCAACGAAACACAATTGGAAGATATTATTGATCGTTTGCCTGATAGAGAACGGACATATCTTTCACGAGAATTTGATGAAAACGGAGTAGAGTTATCTGGAGGACAGTATAACAGAATCGCTATAGCCAGAGCAATGGCAAAGGATGCCCCAATTGTGTTATTTGACGAGCCAAATGCCGCACTTGATGCCAAAGCAGAGCAAAATTTATTTAGATTATATGCTCGGCTGATGAAGGATAAACTTGGTATCATGATAACACACAGATTATCAACAGCAGTGAGTTCGGATATTATACTTGTTCTTAAAGATGGGAAACTTATAGAATGTGGAAGCCACTCAGAACTGATGAAGCATGACGGCGAATACGCTACACTATTTAGTATGCAAGCAAAGCACTATATGTCTAATGAGGAGGGGTGATTAAATGAAAAACATAATTCGCTCAGTGAAACTGCTGTATAGAATATCCCCATTACTAATACTATTGCTTGGAATTTTCACGGCTTTATCCATTTTTCTTTCACCATTGTTTTCGCTTAACAATATTTTGGATTTCTTATCAATGGACCATTTGGATCAAAGAAACATAACAGAGAATAAAATAGATGAATGCAGCAGTCATAGTGTGGAAATAGAACTCACCGACATCACATATTCATATCCTGGTGTTGAAAAAAAGTACTGAATGGACTGAACCTCAAAATAAAAAGCGGAGAAAAACTTGCCATAGTTGGAGAAAACGGAAGCGGAAAAACAACGCTTGCAAAGATAATATTAGGGTTATATCATCCACAGGAAGGGACAGTTATGGTCAATGGGCATGATATAACGACAATACCTGAAAGTTTTAGATACGGCTCAGTATGTTTTCAGGATTATTGTACCTATTCACTATCCGTCAGGGAAAATGTAGCCTTCGGCGATATTGCAATGCTGAATAATGATGAGGATATTTACAATGCCATTGAAATGAGCCGCCTTGAGTTTTCCTCATTTGATAACGACATTGATAGACAGATAACTAAATTATTTGATTCTAATGGTATTGTCTTGTCGGGGGGCCAGTCTCAAAAATTGTCTCTTTCAAGAGCTTTTTTGTTTAAAAATGGTCTGATAGTACTTGATGAACCAAGTGCATCGCTTGATGTTATAACGGAAAATGAGATATTTGATACAGCATTAAAACTTATGCAAGGCAGAACCACTATTGTCATTACCCATCGACTTGCCAATGTTGTCTATTGCGATAGAATTGTGTATCTTGATTCGGGAAGAATTTGCGAAGAGGGTACTCATACAGATTTGATGAAACAAAACGGTAAATATGCTGAACTGTTTTCAATTCAGGTCCAAAAATACATATCATAGGGGGATAGATATGGCGGAGTCGGTAGATAAATTAATTAATACCGAACTTCGCCATATTTTTAAGCATATTTAACATAAATTGAAGACAATGGCTATAATAATCCGTCAAATATTTTTGAGACTGCTTAATGTTTAATGTTTATATGAGTAATTTATATATGTAAATTTAAGAGGAGGAAATAGGATAAAATGCGAAAGAGAAAAGGTAAAAAAATAGGATTATGGATTTTGATCTTTATTTTAGTATCCATGGTAGTCATTGCTTATAAACGTCCGGATACCCGTTTTATTATTAAAAACATTTGTGCTCAAAAGGGCAAAGGGGTAAGTCTAGCTGAGGTAAAAATTGATGAAAAACAATTAAATTTTGTATCAGTTAAAAGCATTAAGGAGAAGAATACTGATATGGTTTATAATTACACATTGGCTCTAATTAACAAAAAATATACTGCTAATGAAGGCATGGCTTCTAATATTGTTAATTACAAAAATGATGATGATGTAAAAATGGATAAATCAATTATTAATGATTTTAATAATTTGAAGGATGCAGTAAAAAGTGAGATAGGGGACAATCTTTATATAATGGATAGCTATAGAACTTTGGAAGAGCAGAAAAAAGTCTATGCTAAAGATAAACAAATAGCTGCTGCACCAGGATCTAGTGAACATGAAGCAGGGCTTGCTCTTGATGTATATGTTGCCTCCTATGCAGGAAGAAGTTTCTTAAAATCAGAGGCTGGACAATTTGTTAATAAAGACTCATGGAAGTATGGATTTATAATTAGATACCCTTTGTTTAAGAAAAATATAACTGGTATAGAATTTGAACCATGGCATATTAGATATGTGGGTAAGCCACATTCAGAGATTATATATAAAAACAAACTATGTCTTGAGGAATACATTGAAAGTTTAAAAATAGATACATTTTATAAATATGGGGATTACATTATAAGTAGGCAAAGCGGTGACAAGCTCCTAATACCTAATAATTTAACTGAAATTGTAGTTTCACCTGACAATATGGCAAATTATATTATAACGGGAAAAAAGCAATGAATATAGTTGTATCATAACCTTAAAATACATAATCATATAATAAAATAAATAGTCTATAATAAAAAGACTCGGGTTTTAAAAAACCGAGTCTTTTGTATATGCTTAAATATTATACATTAAACCTAAATAATACTACATCCCCGTCCTGCATTACGTATTCCTTACCCTCAGAGCGGATTAATCCTTTTTCTTTTGCAGAAACTTCACTGCCACATTCAATTAATTTATCAAAAGGAATAACTTCGGCTCTTATAAAGCCTCTTTCCATATCTGAATGTATTTTTCCTGCGGCGGCAGGTGCTTTTGTTCCGTTTTTAATTGTCCAAGCTCTGACTTCGTCAGGACCTGCAGTTAAAAAGCTTATAAGCCCAAGAAGTTTGTAGCTTTCCTTTATTAATTTATCAAGCCCTGACTCACTAAGTCCATATCCAGATAGAAATTCTTTTTTCTCATCTGCTTCAAGTTCAGATATTTCTTCTTCTATGTTTGCACAAACTTCAATGATTCCTGCATTTTCAGAAGATACATACTCTTCTACTTTTTTTACATAAGAGTTATTCTGTGTTCCTTCCATTAAATCATCTTCAGATATATTAACTACATAAAGTACTGGCTTTGATGTAAGTAAAAACAATTGCTTTACTATTTCTAGTTCATCATCATCAAAATCCATATTTCTAACTGGTATGCCTCTTTCCAAAGATTCTTTAATTCTTTCTATTACATTAACCTCAGCTAATAGCTTTTTATCTCCAGATTTTGAACCCTTTTGGGACTTTTCTAGTCTTCTATCTATTATTTCAAGATCTGAAAATATTAATTCTAGGTTTATGGTTTCAATATCCCTGACAGGATCAATGCTTCCATCAACATGAACCACGTTTTCATCTTCAAAACACCTAACCACATGAACTATTGCATCCACTTCTCTTATATGAGATAAAAACTTATTTCCTAGACCTTCACCTTTGCTTGCACCTTTTACAAGACCTGCAATATCAACAAACTCAATTACAGCAGGAGTAACCTTTTTTGGAGAATACATTTTTGCTAGTGTATGTAATCTTTCATCTGGAACTGAAACAACTCCTACATTTGGCTCAATAGTGCAAAAGGGATAATTCTGAGCATCTGCACCTGCTTTTGTTATTGCATTAAAAAGGGTACTTTTGCCCACATTTGGCAACCCAACTATTCCAAGTTTCATTCAACTCTTCCTTTCATAATTAAAATCTATTTATTTAATCTCATCATTAATTAATGTATAATTTATAAATTCCTTATAAATTATACATTAGTGATTATGTAATTTCAAGTTATGGAAACAATAGCAAGCATAGGGACTATATTAAATATGTAAATATTAAACATATATTTATGTGAAAATAAAAGCGTATATATACAATTATGCACCTTTTAATATAATTTTGTTACTTTTTAACGAAAAAGATAATTATATTAAAAAAGTTATAGTTTTTAAAAAAATTAGAAGGATTTTTAACTTCTTTATAGAATAAGTTGAGTAAAGTGGTTTAAAGTGGTTAATAGTGGAGTGAACTTCGGAGGTTATTATGTTTATTGGAGAATATCAGCACTCATTAGATAGTAAAAATAGAATAATAATACCTTCAAAGATAAGAGAAGACTTAGGAGCAAGGTTTGTAATAACTAAAGGGCTTGATAACTGCCTATATGTATATCCTATGAATGAATGGGAAAACCTTGAGATAAAGCTTAAAACTCTCCCTTTAACTAGCAAGGACGCAAGGGCTTTTGTAAGGTTTTTCTTTTCTGGAGCAACTGAATGTGAGATGGATAAGCAGGGAAGAACAACTATTACTTCAAATCTATTGCAATATGCTGGAATAGAAAAAGATGTAGTAATAATTGGTGTATCAAATAGGCTTGAAATATGGGGCAAAGAGGGATGGGAAGAGTATAACAATTTAAATATAGACTTTAATGAGATAGCAGAGAAAATGTCCCAACTGGGAATATAGCAGAGGAGATAAAATATATGGAATTTCAGCATGTACCGGTAATGCTAAACGAGGCAGTAGATATGCTTATAGTTAAAGATGATGGAATATATGTAGATGGAACACTAGGTGGCGCAGGACATTCAGAGGAGATACTTAAAAGAACTAGTGAATCTGGAAAGTTAATAGGAATAGACAGGGATTTAGATGCTATAAATAATGCCAAAATTAAATTAGAAAGGTATAAGGATAGGGTTTTACTCATTAACAGCAAATTCAGCAGCCTAAAAAGTATACTAAAGGATAATGGAATAGACAAGGTTGATGGAGTTTTACTTGATTTGGGCGTGTCTTCTCATCAGCTTGATGAAGCATCTAGGGGATTTAGCTATATGCATGATGCTCCACTAGATATGAGAATGGATAGTAATTCTAAAATCACTGCTCAGTATATAGTGAATAATTATTCTGAAGAAGAATTAAAAGACATAATAAGAGACTATGGAGAAGAGAGATGGGCATCAAGAATAGCTAGTTTTATAGTAAAGGAGAGGGAAAAGGCCCCAATTGTATCTACCTATGATCTTGTAGATGTAATTAAAGCAGCTATTCCTGCTAAGGCTAGAAGGGATGGACCACATCCTGCAAAAAGAACTTTTCAGGCAATAAGGATTGCAGTTAATAGAGAACTTGAAGAGATAGAAAATGTTATACCAGATATTGTAGATGTTTTAAATGAGGGCGGAAGAATTTCCATAATAACATTTCATTCTCTTGAAGATAGGATTGTAAAGAAGGCGTTTAAGGAGCTTGCTAACCCATGTACGTGTCCACCGGACTTTCCTATATGTGTATGCAATAAAAAGCCTAAAATAAAAATATTAACAAATAAGCCAATACTCCCTAAAAAGGAAGAAATAGAAAATAACCCAAGAGCTAGAAGCGCAAAACTTAGAGTTGCAGAAAAGCTTTGACCCTCTGATTGTTCTAAAAGTTAAGCGAGGTGAATAAATTTGGTAGTAGCTAAAAAAGATTATGAAGATTCATATTACACAGGGAATAGTAACAATGCCTATGACTTTGATTTTGATTATGATAACAGGAACTACAAAGACTATTATGATACCAAAAATGAGGAGTACATAGAAAATAAAAAGAGGGTAAATAAAAGCCTAAAAGAAAATCACAAAAAGAAAGTAAAAGGCCAATTGAAATTACTGCTTTCTATTTTTATTATTTCATCTATTTCTTTACTAATATTAGCAAGGTATGTTATGATTATGGACTTAAACAATGATATAAATAAACTAAAAAAAGAAGTTATAAATAGCGAGAAAATGAATGAAAATTTAAAGGTTGAGCTTATGAAGCATTGTGATATAAAGCAAATTGAAGAAGTAGCCTCTAGTAAACTTGGTATGGTTCATCCATCTGGAATTAATACAGTATATCTTGATGGAAAAGTAGATGACAAAGCCAATAAGGATGAAAGTGTTAAAGAAGAAAAAAAGGTTAGCTTTATAGATAAAATAGTTAAATATTTATATTAATTTATTAAGGGGGCAAAATATTGGCAAGACCTAAAAATACCAGTACCAATTTGGTTATTAAAAAAAGACTTCTATTTATTTTTGGTCTTATTTTTACCTTAATGTTGCTTCTTATAATAAGACTTGGATGGATACAGATTGTTCAAGGACCTGAGCTTCAAAAATTAGCGGTTGAACAATGGACAAACGAGGTTAAAATCGATGCTAAAAGAGGCAAAATTTTAGATAGAAATGGAAACGAACTTGCAATAAGCGCTAGCTGTGAAAGAGTGGATGCTTATATGCGTGATATTATAGCTGAAGAAGAAAAGAATCCAAATATTAAAAATGAAATGGCAGCAGAACTTTCTAAAATACTTGGAGATAGTGAAGAGTCAATATTAAAAAAGCTTAACATGACATTATCTAATGGTAAACCAATAAATAGTGTTACCATTAAAAGAAGGATTGAAAAGAGTCAGGCAGATGAAATAAGGAAATTAAAACTACCGGGAATAATACTATCTGAGGATTCAAAAAGGTATTATCCTAATGGCAGTTTTTTATCTCATGTGCTTGGCTTTACGAATATTGATGGAGTAGGACAGGAAGGAATAGAAAAAAAGTATGATAAGGAGCTTAGCGGTAAGCCTGGAAGAATAATAATGGAGACAGATCTTTACAGAAGAGAGCTGCCTTATAATATATCAAAATATTATGAACCCATAGAAGGTCAAGATGTTGTGCTAGCCATAGATGAGTCACTTCAACTATATGTTGAGAAAGCCCTTGAGGATGCTTTGGTTGAGAATAAGGCAAAAGGTGTTACTGCAATTGTTATGAATCCAAAGACGGGTGAGATACTTGCTATGGCAAATAAAGACGATTATAACCCTAATGATCCAAGAAACATGAAAGATTATAAAGACTTTAAGGATGTTATAAAATCTTGGAATAATAAAGCGGTTACAATGACCTATGAGCCTGGCTCAATATTTAAAGTGGTAACAGCTTCAGCTGCATTAAGTGAAGGGTTAGTAAACGATAATGATAGGTTTACATGTAATGGTAGCCTAACTATAGGAGGCAGAAGGATTAAATGCTGGAAAACTAGTGGCCATGGTACTCAAAACTTCGCTGAAATATTGCAAAATTCATGTAACGTTGGATTCATGATTCTTGGAGACAAATTAGGAAAAGAAAAATTATATAAATATATAGATATGTTTGGCTTTGGTAAGCCTACTAATTTAGATGTACCCTTTGAAGAAAGCGGGTATGTTAGACCAATTAATCAAATTGGCCCAGTTGAGCTTTCTAATATAACATTTGGACAGGGAATAACTGTAACCCCTATGCAGATGCTTACGACGATTTCAACAATTGCAAACGATGGGAAGATGATGGAACCTCATTTAGTAAAAAAAATACAAAGTACTGATAAAGATGGGAATGTAACCACCGTAGATGAGATAGAACCCAAGATGGTTAAACAGGTGCTAGATGAGAATGTAGCAAAAATGATGAAAGAATATTTAGAGAAGGTTGTATCTGTAGGTGGAGGAGCAAATGCTGCTGTTGATGGATATCGTATTGGTGGAAAGACTGGTACTGCACAAAAGGCTGAGAATGGGAGATATGCTCCAGGAAAGTATGTATCTTCTTTTATAGGTTTTGCACCAGTTGAAGATCCCCAGCTTGCTATTTTTATATGTATTGATGAACCAAATCCAAATAAATATTATGCTGGCCAGATTGTTGCACCTCTGGCAGGAAGAATATTTAGAGATGCATTTACAAGTCTTAACATAAAGCCACAAAATGGAGGGAAATATGACATAGAGGTAATACTTCCCAGTGTTATTGGCTTGACTAAAGTAGAAGCAGAGAAGAGATTGAAGGATGCAGGCTTCCAATGTGAAATAAAAGATGAAGGAAAAGTAGTTGTAGATATGAATCCTTTACCGGGGATTTCTGTCAAATCTGGGTCTAAGGTTGCCCTTTACATGGGAGAAGGTGGGACTTATAATAATAAAGTAATTATCCCAGACCTTCATGGCAAATCAGCAAAAGATGCTGATACAATACTAAAATCTCTAGGACTTAAATTAAAGTCTTCAGGGGATGGGTATGCTACAAATCAAAGCCCTGAGGTAGGAGAAAAAGTTCCAAAGGGCACCACTGTTAGTGTACAGTTTGAGGCTTTTGGGGATTAATATAATGGAGGACGAAATGAAACTTAAAAACTTAATTGACGGATTTGATAGCCATATATGTAGTGGAAGTATAGATGTTGATGTAGAAGGGATTGCATATGATTCAAGAAAGGTTAAGGAAGGCTATGTATTTGTATGCATATCAGGATTTAAAACTGATGGGCATGATTATGTTCGGGAAGCCATTAAAAGTGGAGCAGTTGCTATAGTTGCTGAAAAGGATGTAAAACTTAGTGAAGATATTACATTAATTAAAACAAGCAACACAAGAAAGGCTTTAGCTTTTATGTCAGCTGCATATTTTGATCATCCAGCTAGCAAAATGAAATTAATTGGGGTTACCGGTACTAATGGTAAAACAACAACAACATACCTGATTAAATCTATACTAGAGAAAAGTGAATACAATGTTTCTCTTATAGGAACAGTTGCAAATATAATAGGAGATAAAAAGATACCATCTAAAAATACAACACCTGAATCTTATGATTTACAATATATGTTTAACGAAATGGTTAAAAACCATACTGATTATTGTATAATGGAAGTATCTTCTCATTCATTAGCGTTAGACAGGGTGGCAGGCTGTATTTTCGACATTGGCATCTTTACAAATCTTACCCAGGATCATTTAGATTTTCACAAAACTTTTGAAAACTATTTTAATGCAAAATTAAAGCTATTTAAACAGTCTAAAAAGGCAGCAATAAATATAGATGATGACTATGGCACAAAAATAATTGAGAATGTAGACATACCTGTTTTGACCTATTCAGAAAGCAAAGAGTCTGATATATGGGCAACAGATATAGAGATTACATCTAATTGCTCTAGATTTATATTAAGGACAAAAGATGATTCAGTGGAGATTAATCTTTCACTACCAGGTAGATTTAATGTATATAATGCTTTATCTGCAGCTTCTGCCTGCATAGCTGAAGGCATATCACTTAAATTAATAAAACTTGGGCTTGAAGGTGTGGCAGGGGTGCCTGGTAGGTCTGAAGTTATCCAAAGCCCAAAGGGATATTCTGTGATTATAGATTATGCTCATACCCCAGATGGTATTGTTAACATATTAAATACTGTTGGAGAATATGCTAAAAAAAGAATAATAACAGTATTCGGTTGTGGTGGAGATAGAGATAAAACCAAGCGCCCTATTATGGGAGAAGTTGCTGGAAAGTTATCTACAATATGTATAGTTACATCAGATAACCCACGAAGTGAAGAACCTAAAGCCATTATAGAAGATATACTGCCAGGAATCAATAAGACTGGCTGCAACTTTGAAGTTATAGTAAATAGAAAAGAAGCTATTGAGAGGGCATTATCTATAGGAGAGAAAGATGATGTAATAGCGATTGTAGGTAAAGGTCATGAGACGTACCAGATATTAAAAGATAAAACAATACATTTTGATGAAAGAGAGATTATTAGAGACTTCTTTAAAAATCAAGGTTTGTAATACTTATGACAACAACTACTGGAAGAAGGGAATTTAATGAACAAAATAATATATGCAATACTTACTGCATCAATATCTGGGATATTATTAGGCCCTATTATTATTCCGGCACTAAAAGTGTTAAAGTTTGGTCAAAATGTAAGGGATGATGGACCAAAGTCTCATCTTAAAAAGACTGGGACTCCTACAATGGGCGGTATAATGCTTATGATATCCCTTATAATTGCAACCCTAGTTGTGAATAGAAAGTTTAGCGGAGCATATGCTGTTGCAATGATTGTAACCCTTGGAAGTGGACTTTTAGGTCTTTTAGATGATGGAATAAAAATAATTAAAAAAAGGTCACTTGGACTTAAGCCATACCAAAAGATAATTGGGCAACTATTAATAGCAGCATTTTTATCCACATATGGGTATCATAATGTAGGCTCAGAAATACTTGCTCCATTTACTAAAAACACATTAGATTTAGGGTTATGGTATATACCAATTGCTATGTTTGTAGTAGTAGGTACAATAAATAGTGTAAACTTAACAGATGGTATAGATGGTCTAGCATCTTCTGTTACAATGATTGTAGCATTGTTTTTTGTATTCGTAACTTATGGACTAGGGTATGATGAGCTTGCAATATTTTCTGCATGTATAGGTGGAGCATGTTTAGGCTTTTTAAGATATAACTCATATCCTGCAGCAGTTTTTATGGGAGATACAGGATCTTTAGCTCTAGGTGGCGCTGTGGCAGCACTTGCTATACTATCTGGTCTTATATTATATCTTCCTATAATAGGTATAGTGTATGTAGCCGAGGCATTATCTGATATAATTCAAGTTTTATCATTTAAACTTACAGGCAAGAGAGTCTTTAAAATGGCACCACTTCATCATCACTTTGAATTATCAGGGTGGCATGAAACAAAAATTGTTGCAACATTTAGTATTGTAACAGCATTATGCTGTTTAATAGGATTATTAGGATTGTTATGATTGCTATTTATAATATTGTTATAGATAAATATTTAGCCTTGTGGGAGGTTAATTGTTAATTATGCATAAAAGAAGTAATTCTTCGGACTTTTTACTAATGTTTATAGTATTTGCTCTTTTGCTAATAGGACTTATTATGGTTTTTAGTGCAAGCTCCTATACAGATTTGATAAAGCACAATGGGGATGCTTATTATACATTTAAGAGGCAGCTAACTTGGGCTGGAATAGGTTTCTTTGCAATGATATTTACTATGAATTATGATTATCACAAATTGAAAAAGTTTTCAATACCGCTGCTTATAGTATCTATTATGCTTTTGGTTGTAGTATTATTTATGCCAGGTATAAAGGATGTAAAAAGGTGGATAGGAATAGGGCCTTTAACTTTTCAGCCATCAGAGATTGCTAAGTTTTCTATTGCATTATATATGGCATCAACAATGTCCCAGAATATGAATAAGATTAAATCTTTTACCCATATAATGCTAAATTATGTGCTTGTAGGTGGATTGGTTTTTGGACTTATACTTATAGAACCAAACTTAAGTATGGCTGGAACTGTGCTTATTTTGGTATTTATAATGCTTATAGCAGCCGGAGCAAAGGTTTCGCACCTTTCATTTTTGGCGGTTGTAGGATCTTGTGCTGCAGTAGTTTTTACCATGTCTGAGGATTATAGATATAGAAGGTTTACAGCCTTTTTAGATCCATGGAAGGATCCTCTAGATACAGGTTATCAAGCCGTGCAGTCGCTCCTTGCTTTAGGATCTGGTGGGCTTACTGGCATGGGACTTGGTAAGTCAAGACAAAAATTTTTCTATATACCTGAACCACAAAATGACTTTATATTTTCCATAATTGGTGAGGAACTTGGTTTTATAGGATCTGTAATTATTATAACTTTATTTTTATTGTTAGTGTGGAGAGGCATAAAGATTGCAATGAATGCAGTCGATAATTTTGGTAGTTTATTAGCTGTTGGTCTTACATCTTTAATTGCAATTCAAACAATAATAAATATAGCTGTTGCAACCTCGTCAATGCCAATAACAGGAATACCACTACCCTTTATTAGCTATGGAGGAACATCCCTTGTTTTTATGATGATAACGGTAGGAGTGCTGCTTAATATATCAAGGTATCAGAAGAAGAGCAAATAGTAAGTAACACCGAAGGATATGTATGCATAATATATATTATGTTTAGACCTAGTATTAAATATTAATATGCATCTTCCGGAGGTTGGTAGTATTGAGCAGATATATTATAAAAGGCGGTAATAGGATTGATGGAAAGCTAAGAATTGGTGGAGCTAAAAATTCTGTATTACCCATATTTGCTGCTTCGATTATAAGCGGCAAGGTAAGTATTATACATGATTGCCCTATATTAAAAGATGTAGAAATAATGATAGAGATGCTAAGGCAGCTTGGATGCGAGATAAAAATAGAAGGACATACAGTAATAATTGATTCTTCGGGAGAATTGAAATATGAAGTCTCTGATTCTTTAGTAAGAAAAATGAGATCGTCTGTTGTGCTCCTTGGAGCCTTAATTGCGAGACTTAAAAAGGCAAAAATATGCTTTCCAGGAGGCTGTGATATAGGTATAAGACCAATTGACTTACACCTTAAAGGCCTAGAAAAACTTGGAGTTTTAGTCGAAGAGGATAAAGGAATTATAAATTGCGTAGCAAATGAACTTAAAGGGGCTGATATACACTTAGACTACCCTAGCGTTGGTGCAACAGAGAATATACTTTTAGCATCCATATATGCAAAGGGAAAAACTATTATTAGAAATGCAGCAAAAGAACCAGAAATATATGACCTTCAGGAGTATTTAAACAGTATTGGCGCAAAAGTTTCTGGAGCAGGGACTAGCGAAATAACCATTGAAGGAGTAGATAATTTAGATAATGGCGAGCATACAATAATACCTGATAGAATTGTTGCAGGTACCTTCTTGACTGCAGCCGCTGCAACAGGGGGAAAGATAGAACTCGATAATGTAAATATTGAGCATCTTCAGCCAATAGTAGCAAAGTTAAGAGAAAGCGGATCTACTATTTATGAAAATGGCAATAAAATATATTTAATAGGACCTAAGGAAAATAACGCAATAGATATAATAAGGACACTTCCATACCCAGGCTTTCCTACGGATATGCAGGCTCCTATTATGTCTTTACTAGTTAAAGCAAATGGAACTTCAACAGTTATTGAGACAATATTTGAAAATAGATTTAAGCATGTAGATGATCTTATATGTATGGGCGCAAATATAAGGGTATATGGAAGGGTAGCTATTATTAATGGTAAAAAGAATATAGTAGGGAAAGAAGTTACTGCAAAAGATTTAAGAGGCGGTGCAGCACTTATTATAGCAGGATTAAGTGCTGAAGGAACAACCATAGTTGATGGTGTAGAACATATAGATAGAGGATATGAGGATATAGAGAAAAACTTTCAAAGCATTGGTGCTGAAATAAAAAGGGATTAAGCTAAAGGAGCAGAACTAACTTAAGTTCTGCTGTTTAAATTAGTAAAACTTAAGTTAGTTTATAAGTATATGCTCTTAACAACCGATGACTAGACTATGGTGGGGGTGATTGCTATAACTTATGAAGACATACAAAAGAGAATAAAAAAAAGAAAAATAAGGTTTAGAATATTTATTGGAATTATAATTTTATCAATACTATCAGTGCTGGTATTTAAATATCCTGTATTTAAAGTTAGAAGTGTAATTGTAGAAGGCAATAGCATTGTCCCCAAAGAAAAAATAATAGAGCTATCTAGTATAAAAGATGGAGATAATATACTAACAATTAACAAAAAGGAAGACAACAAAAAGGTAGAAACTAATTCTTACATTGAATCCTCAAATATTAGAAGAACGGTTGCAGGTAATGTTTATATAGAAATAAAAGAAAGAGAGTCTGCTGCACTTGTAGAATATGAAAAGAAATTTATATCAATTGATAAAAATGGAGTTGCCATAGAGGTATTAGATAAAAAAGACGAATATAACCTCCCAATAATAAAAGGCCTGGATATAGTAGGTATAAATATTGGACAAGTTATTGAATTATCAACGCCAAGGGAAATAAATACAATAAAAGTAATATTTGATAATGTAAATAAACATGATTTATCTGATATAATATATGAAATAGACATAAAAAATTTAATATCTATTGAAATTAAGACTAAATATGGTATTAACTTTTTAATAGGGGATGTAGAAAATATAGATAGTAAACTTGACAAATGCAAAATTATTATGGAGCAAGATCTGCTGAAAAGAGGATTAAAAGGTACTATTGATGTAAGCTTTAAAGGCAACCCTGTATTTAGACAAGAATAAATGGGAGGAAAGTTTGATGAAACATATTAAGGGGCAGGTATATGTGGCAATTGTATGTGTAATACTCGGGCTTATGATTGCATATCAGTTTAGAGCAGTTAAAAACTATACCTATAAAGTTTCTAATGCAAAGATAAATGAGCTGACTGAACAGATAAATGATGCACAGAAAGAGAAAGAGAGTCTTGAAAATCATATAAAGGAATTAGAAGGAAAGATTCAAAAATACGAGCATGATGCTTCAAACTCAAGCAGTATTGCAAAAGGTATGAAAGAGGATTTAGAGAATATTAGAGTACTTGCCGGATTAACTAATGTACAAGGACCAGGTGTTGTAATAACTATATCTCCACAGAATAAGAACTTTAATTCAACTGAACCAAACGAAGTGCCTTATGAAGCACTTGTTTTAATGGTAAATGAATTAAATGCTGCTGATGCAGAGGCAATAATGATTAATAAACAGAGAATAGTAAGCAGAACTCAAATAAGAGATGCAGGATACTATATTGTAATAAATGGAGTAAGGTTTTCTAAATATGACAAGTTTGAGATTAAGGCTATAGGAAACCCAAGTACATTGCAGGGCGCAGTAGAGATGGTTGGAGGTTTGAAAGATTTCTTTACATCTTCTATTTATGGATTAAATGTAACAACTCATCCTTCAGATGATTTAGTTATATTTAAATGCAACAAAATATTTGACTTTCAGTATGCAAAACCAATAAAGGAAGGTGAATAGAATGATTCCACTGATTGGGTTAATAATTGGTATTATACTAGGCATATTTTTGCCTATAAATCTTGGAGAATATTCGTTTTATGTGTCTGTTGCAATACTAGCCTGCCTAGATTCGGTATTTGGTGCTATAAGGGCTAGCCTTGAAGGAAAGTTTGATACAGAAATATTTATATCAGGTTTTTTTGGGAATGCACTGCTTGCAGCAGGTTTCACATATCTTGGAGATAGATTAAATGTGCCAATATATCTTTCTGCAGTAATAGTATTTGGAGGCAGGATATTCCAAAACTTTGCTGAAATGAGAAGGCTTGTTATAAATAATATTAGGAAGCAGAAAGCAGCAAAGTCACATGAAGATACAACAAAACTTGGAGGGGGAAATGATGAAGTTTGATGAATCAAAACTACTTGTTTTTTTATCAAGTATTATATTAGGTATTCTATTAGCGTCTCAGCTTAGTTTTGGTAAGTCATTAAACTTTGAGGTTTTATCTCTTCCACGATTTCAGCAAATGGTTAAAGATAGTCAGAAACTTTCAGACGAGATTGCATTGCTTAATGACGAAAAGAGAAGATTGGAACAAAAATTATATGAATATGAAAATAATTATACTGATGACTTTGATTCTCAAATTAAGAAATTTACTGATGAGCTTAATAAATACGATTTATATGTAGGATATGTTGACGTTGAAGGCCCTGGTGTTGTTGTTGTTTTGGAAGATAACCCAGACCTCCCTTTTGATCCTTTTTCTCTTGTACATGATGAGTATATAATAAAACTAATATGGGAATTAAAAAATGCAGGTGCTGAGGCTGTATCATTAAATGATAGGAGAGTAATATATAAATCTAATTTTAAATGCGGTGGCCCTGTTATAGATGTAGATGGATCTAATGATGGCACTCATATAGTAAACAGCATAAAGCTAGTTCCTCCGTTCGTAATTAAAGCCATAGGAGACCCGGAAGCCCTAGCTTATGCACTTCAAAAGGATAACAGTTATTATAATTTTCTAGCAGGAGAAGGAGTAAAGGTAGGTTTTAAGAAGGAGGATAGAGTAGTTGTTAAGAAATACGATAAAGATATTAAATTTACCTACATGAAACCAGCTGCTGAATAGTAAATTAAAATGTGTAGTTATAAAAAATATTTTGACCATAATATACTAAAAATAAAAGGATAATTAAAATTTATGTTGAATTAATAATTCAAATAGATTGTGCATTTTAAATAGCTTCTTAAAATGTAGGACTATTTGAAGGGGAGGTTTTGGTTAGGAGGTAGGCATTATATAATGAATGAAGTATATGCTGGGATAGATATAGGATCCTCAAAAGTTTGCACAATACTTGGCGAACTTGGTAGAAATAATGAATTACAGATACTTGGGGTAGGAATGTCAGGATGCAATGGCTTAAAAAAAGGCATTGTTATTGATGTAGATGCTACTGCTGAGGCTATTAGGAGCTCAGTTAGACAAGCAGAGCGTATGTCTAATATGGAAATAGAAAGTGCTTATATAAATATAGCAGGAGGCCATGTAAAACTTATTAGGAATAATGGAGTAATTGCTGTTTCAAGGGGAAATAGGGAAATTGGGACAGATGATATTGAAAGAGTTTTAAGGGCTGCAAAAGTTGTTAGTATACCAGTTGATAGAGAGGTTATTGGAATTATTCCAATACAATTTACGGTTGATGGATATGAGCATATTAAAGATCCTGTAGGCATGGTAGGGACAAGGCTTGAAGCGGAAGCTTCGATTATCACGGCACCCACATCTACAGTACAAAACCTTATAAAAAGCGTTGAAAGGGCAGGAATAGATGTTTCAGGATTGGTTATTGATTCCTTATCCTTAGCTGAATTATTACTTACAAGAGATGAAAAGGAAATGGGAATTGCAGTAGTTGATGTAGGAGCAGAAGTTACAGATATATCAGTTTTTATTAATAACACGCTGGTATATACAAAGTTAATTCCAATTGGAGGTTTTCATATTACAAATGATATATCTTTAGGCCTTAAGATTCCAACATCAGAAGCCGAAATACTAAAGAGACAGTATGGATATGCCTCTGTATCTATGGTAGAGTCAAAGGATGATATAATAATTAACAATACAGATACAAATAAAAATAGTAATTTAAATATAGGCTCTAATGCTGCCGCTAGCAGCAAATGGAACAGGACTATTACAAGCAGTGAACTAGTTGATATTATTGAAGCAAGAGTTAATGAAATAATCTATCTAATAGATAGGGAGCTTATAATATCAGGATACAAGGAAAGGATACCTGGTGGGTTGGTTATAACTGGAGGGGGAATATCTTACATTAAAGGCATAACTCATTATGCCTCATCTATGATTAATCTCCCTGTTAGAATAGGCTCTCCTTCATATTTAGGTGTATCGACCCCTGTATATTCAACTGGTACTGGAATTGTTAAGTATATATTATCATCTAAGAAGAAAAGTGTTAGCAGAGAATATGAAGAGGATTATGAAGATAGCAGCATTTCAAAGTCAGAGAAACAAAATTCTGAAAAATTTATAGATAAATTAAAAAATTTCTTTTCAGACTTTTTTTAAATAGAGGAGGTCATAATGTGCTGGATTTTGATGTTGATGTAGAACAGTTTGCTTCAATAAAAGTTATTGGTGTTGGTGGCGGAGGGAATAATGCTGTCAATAGGATGATTGACTCGGGTTTAAAGGGAGTAGAATTTATTGCGATTAATACTGATAAACAAGCCCTCAATATGTCAAAGGCATCTTATAAAATACAGATTGGAGAGAAGCTAACGAAAGGACTTGGCGCTGGAGCAAACCCTGAAATTGGCCAGAAAGCTGCCGAAGAGAGTATTGATGAGATAACAGAATACATAAATGGGGCAGATATGGTATTTATAACGGCTGGAATGGGTGGAGGAACAGGCACTGGAGCTGCACCTGTTGTTGCTCAAATTGCTAAAGATCTTGGAATACTTACAGTAGGTGTTGTTACTAAGCCTTTTACATTTGAAGGCAAAAAGAGAATGGTTCATGCAGAAAAGGGCATAAGCGATTTAAAGGGGAAAGTTGATACCCTTGTTACTATACCAAACGAAAGATTGCTTCAAGTAGTAGAGAAAAAGGCTTCCATAATCGAGGCTTTTAAAATAGCTGACGATGTTTTAAAACAGGGTGTTCAGGGTATTTCGGATCTTATAACAGTACCAGGTCTTGTTAACTTAGATTTTGCTGATGTAAAAACCATAATGGTAGATACTGGTCTTGCCCATATGGGAGTTGGAAGAGGAAATGGAGAAAATAGGGCTACAGAAGCTGCAAAGCAAGCAATTCAAAGCCCATTGCTAGAAACCTCAATTAATGGAGCAACAGGGGTATTGTTAAATATTACGGGAGGACCGAACCTTGGACTATTTGAGGTTAATGAAGCTGCTGAACTTGTTTCACAGGCAGCAGACCCTGACGCAAATATAATTTTCGGTGCAGTTATAGACGAAAAATTGCAAGACGAAATACGCATAACCGTCATAGCAACTGGATTTGAAAAAGCAGATTCGGAGAATAATTTTGAAAAAAATGATACTACTGTTTTCCCAGATAGAAAAATAGATGATTTTACAAATATGGACGATGGAACCCTTGAGATACCGGCTTTTATGAGAAGAAACAGAAAGTAACTAATTAATAAACGTATAAAATAGGTAGAGTATAAACAATGTTTTATGCTCTGCCTATTTTTTTTATTGCAAATAAAAAATATTAGTAATATTTTATGCTGTAACTGCATAAAAAATGTAAAATAGTCTTTTATATGATGCTCATGCTTCGACAAAATTTTATGGGAAAGTTATGTATAATAATACTCATAGAGAATAAGGAATTTAATTACATGCATTATTATTTTAAAGCCTAAAGCTTAAAGCCAAAATTCTAAAAAGGGTGAGAAGATGTATGTTGATGTTTTTTTATTTGAGAATATTTTAATTAACTTTTTTATTTTAAGCATCACATCAAAGCTTTCAAAGTTTAAAACTACAAATATAAGAATTGCCTTAGGAGCAGCATTTGGTTCTATTTATTCAGTATTTATGATATTTCCGTCACTAAATATTTTATATGAGGTGTGGATAAAAATTGCTGTCTCAATTTTAATGATAATAATAGTATTTGGGCCTAATAAAATTAATTCATTCCTAAGGACAATAAGCATATTTTATTTTGTATCTTTTTCCTTTGGAGGAGCAGCATTTTCTTTATTTTACTTCACTGGGAAGGGGAAAGTAGTAGATGGCGTATTTTACATAGAAGATTTTCCTTTATCAATGCTTATTATGGCATTTGTTGTTGGATTTATACTGCTTAAGTATTGTTTCAAATATATTCAGCATAAAATATTAAAATCGGACTATATATATGATGTTTATATAAGCATTAATGGTAAGCATGTAATGATAAATGCAATGATAGATACTGGAAACAGCCTAAAAGATCCAATATCAAACACCCCGGTTATTGTTGTAGAATATGAGTCCATGCTTGAGGTACTACCTGATTATATGGATAACATATTTGACAATAAAATTGAAGACTTAAACTATGAGGAATTATACAATGCAGTCATTTCAAAGGACTGTTCTATTAAAATCAGGTTGATACCTTTTAAATCAATAGGAAAACAAAATGGGATGATTATTGGAATTAAGCCAGACATTGTAAAGGTTATATGTGATGAAAAGATAATAGAAATAAACGATTCAATCATTGGAATAGTAAATAATAAAATATCAAAAGATGGTGAGTATAACGGACTTTTATATCCGGAAATTTTTAAATAGGGGGTTTTATGGTTGAAATATAAAGTTTCAAATATAAAAAGTTTTATTTTATTTAAATGCATTAACCTATTGAAAAAATATAATATGATTGAATATGAAGACATACTCTACATGGGTGGAAATGATGCTCTTCCCCCACCTTTAAGCAAAGAAGAGGAAATTAAATTAGTTGCTCAACTAAAAGATGGGGATAACAGTGTTAGAACAATACTTATTGAAAGAAACCTAAGGCTTGTGGTTTATATTGCAAGGAAGTTTGAGAATACGGGTGTATGTGTAGAGGATTTAATATCAATTGGAACAATTGGACTTATAAAGGCTGTAAATACATTCGACCCTGATAAAAAAATAAAGCTAGCAACCTATGCATCAAGATGTATAGAAAATGAAATACTTATGTACCTTAGAAGAAACAGCAAAATAAGATCTGAGATATCATTTGATGAGCCATTAAATATAGATTGGGATGGGAATGAGCTTTTGCTATCAGATATTTTAGGAACAGACAATGACTTGATATTTCATTATATAGAGGACGAAGTTGATAAACAGCTTTTGTCAATTGCCATGACAAAGCTAAATAGTAGAGAAAAAAGAATAATGGAGCTTAGGTTTGGGCTATATGGAGAGGGAGAAAAAACCCAAAAGGAAGTAGCAGATATGCTTGGAATATCTCAATCATACATTTCAAGGCTTGAAAAAAGAATTATAAAAAGGCTTAAAAAAGAAATAACAAAAATGGTGTAGGCTTATGTTTATAAGCCTATTTTTTTATGTAACTGTTGGCTTTTAAACCGGATATGTTGATTTGATTGACTTCCGCTGCTCCAAAATGCC
>DIRE01000042.1:51050-66137 GCA_002426575.1 Clostridiaceae bacterium UBA5444
GGCATTTAAGTCGCTGCTACAGTAAATCAAATCAACATATCCTGAAATTAGCCTTGCACTAAAACATAGCCTAATACAAAAAAACTACTGCATACGTACTAATATACAGTAGCTTTTTTACTATATTTTTATATAAAGTTAAACATATTTTCTCATGTGTTTTAATGCAGTTTTCTCTAGCCTAGACACTTGTGCTTGAGATATTCCAATCTCTTCTGCTACCTCCATTTGTGTCCTTCCTTCAAAGAATCTTAATGTAAGTATATGCTTTTCTCTGTCATTAAGTTTGCTTAATGCTTCCTTAATTGAAATATCTTGCAGCCAGTTTTCATCTATATTCTTATTGTCACTTATCTGATCCATTACAAATATAGCATCTCCACCATCATGATAAATTGGCTCAAATAGAGAAATAGGGTCTTGTATTGCATCAAGTGCAAACACTATATCTTCCCTTGGTATACCAAGTTCTTTAGCTATTTCACTTACATTAGGTTCTTTATTGTTCTCACGTATTAATCTATCTCTTACCTGCAGAGCTTTATATGCTATATCCCTTAAGGATCTGCTTACTCTTATGGAATTATTATCCCTTAAATATCTCCTTATTTCACCTATTATCATTGGTACAGCATAAGTTGAAAATCTTACATTTTGGCTTAAATCGAAATTATCGATTGCTTTTATTAATCCTATGCATCCCACTTGGAATAAATCATCTACATATTCTCCCCTATTGTTAAACCTCTGTATAACGCTTAAAACAAGCCTTAAATTTCCTTTTATGAATGTCTCCCTTGCTTCATCGTCACCGTTTTGCATCTTGATGAGAAGTTCCCTCATTTCTTCATTTTTAAGCACTGGAAGTTTAGAAGTATTTACACCACATATTTCAACCTTATTTATCATCATGAAGCATCTCATCCTTTCGCTATTATGATATCTTAATTATTACCTTCAAGGCCTTTTTTATTCACGATTGAGTGTGGTATATAATTCCTAAAATAGAAAATTGCATAAAAATATAAACATAAAATTATATATTAAACAGTAAATATTAAACTGCTTGTACATATACATATATAAGAGATAAAGTTTTTAATTAAGTATAAGATGGTGGTGATTAAATGATTAATGCAATGAATATAAGGGATAGAGAAGTAATAAACATAAAGGATGGAAGAAAGCTTGGAGTAGTGTCTGATGTGGAGATTGACTTTGAAGAGGGAAGGATTGTTTCTATAATGCTGCCAGGGCCTGGAAGGTTTATGGGGCTGTTTGGAAAGGACACTGATATAGTTATTCCTTGGAGCAACATCAAAAAGGTGGGTATAGATGTTATATTAGTGGAGGTTGATGAAAGTGTAGAGCAGGGAGAAGACAGGGGCGTGTAATAAACATAGTGTAATAGAGTTATATAAAGGTAAATTGCTTTTATGCTAAATATAAGGTTCTTCTAAAATTAGACAACCAACAAGTAGTATAATATAATTTCAATAGGTACAATATATGGTTACTTACAGCATTTTCGTATAGGGTTGATTTCAGGATATGTTGGTTTACTGGAACAGCGACTTAAATGCCTATTTTTGTCAGCTTTATTTATTTTGAGAAAAATAGGCATTTCGGAGCAGTGGAAGTCAACCAACATATCCGGTTTAAAAAGCAACAGTTACTTAAAGATTTAAATACTATTATAAGGAGAATCAATAAATGAAATGTCCATTTTGTAATTTTAGCGACACAAAAGTAATTGATTCAAGGCCTACAGAAGATAGAACCTCAATTAGAAGAAGGCGTGAATGTCTAAAATGCATGAAAAGATTTACCACATATGAAACCGTCGAGAATATACCAGTACTTGTAATTAAAAAGGATGGCTCAAGAGAAGCTTTTAACAGCAGGAAGATATTAAATGGTGTTCTTAGAGCCTGCGAAAAAAGACCTGTATCTATGAACGAAGTTGAACAGTTAGTAGATGATATTGAAAAGGCAGTTTATAATTCTTTAGAGCAGGAGATTACAAGTAAGAAGATAGGGGAGATGGTTATGAATAAACTGAGAGAGGTTGATGAGGTAGCTTATGTAAGGTTTGCATCAGTTTATAGGCAATTTAAAGATATTAATACATTTATGGATGAGTTAAATAAGATAATAAAAGAGAAATAAGGTTTTGGTAACGGGTATGTTTTAGTATAACAGGTTACACTAGATATTTTAGTATGACCTGTTTTTTGCTTTTATATTTAGCATAACAATTTACATAGAAATATAAATTGTTATGCTATAATTTAAATGGATTTGTGAATTTTGTAAAAGGCTTATTGCTTATTGCTTATTGCTAAATGATACAAATATAAGGAAGGTCAAGGGCCTTAGGAGGAAAAGGACTAGGCCTTGCAATTGTAAAGCATATAGTGGTTTCTACGGATGGCAAAATTGAGGTTATAAGCAAGGTTGGAGTTGGTACTAAATTTACTATAACATTGCCCCCAATATAGGAGAAAAGTAAATTGGCATTACAATATTTTTGAATTTAAAAATAAACATTTTCTGATAATATAAATTTGCCCATTATAAACTTATTATATAAAGGGTAAATTATAAATATGCGGTTTACTATTTGAGGGGATGTGGTATTTTGAATGAACTTGCAATTGCAGTAGGATTAGCGCCAACGGTTGCTATAGCAATATTTATATATCAAAAGGACAGGTATGATAGAGAGCCTGTGTCTTTGCTTTTAAAACTTTTTGTATTTGGTGCATTAACCGTTATACCAGTGTATTTTATAGAAAAGTTTTTGTCATATTTCAATATATTTACAGGTGCTTTAGGTGTCGCATATACTGCATTTATTGTGGCGGGCTTAACTGAAGAATATTTTAAAAGACTTGTAGTTACAACGTTTGCATGTAAAAATAAAAGCTATAATGAAAAACTTGATGGCATAATATATAGTGTATTTTCGGCACTTGGGTTTGCTACGGTTGAAAACTTAATGTATATATTTATAGGCCAAAGCAATTATATATATGTAGGAGTTACGAGAGGACTTTTAGCTGTACCAGCCCATACTCTCTTTGGTGTTACCATGGGCTACTACCTGTCTTTATCAAAGTTTTCTAAAAATGATGCAGAGTCTATTGTATATTATAGAAGGTCATTATATATACCCGTGATGCTACATGGCATTTATGATTTTATACTTATGATAAACCTAGAGGGCCTTATGGTTGTATTTTTAGCATTTGTATTCTATTTATGGAAAAGCAATCTAAGTAAGCTTAATGAATATGTAAATGAATCTAAGTTTGAAAATGAAGGATAGCTAGTTTAGCTATCCTTCATTTTATTTATTGTGATTATGTAATAAATAAAATAATTTTAACAGATACTTAACAATAAGTTAATCCAAATATAAACCAGCAGCTTTATTATTTAATTGAACATTTATTAATAAATGAGTTTTTAAAGTAGGATGTGAGGGTTTGAAAAGTATTATGCGGGTAAATGATTTAGATTTGTATTATGGAAGCAATCATGCATTAAAGAATATAAGCATGGATATAGAGTCTAACAAGGTAACTGCACTAATAGGGCCTTCAGGTTGTGGAAAATCAACATTCCTTCGGACTCTAAACAGGATGAATGACCTAATAGGCTCTGTACAGATAACTGGGACTGTTTTATTTGAGGGGCAGGATATATATAAGGAATTAGATGTTATAGAGTTTAGAAAGAAGATAGGAATGGTATTTCAAAGGCCAAACCCTTTTCCAATGTCCATATACGAAAATGTTGCCTATGGGTCTAGAATTCATGGAGTTAAAAATAAAAGAGAACTTGATGAAATTGTTGAGAAAAGCCTTGTAGGAGCTGCATTATTTGATGAGGTAAAAGATAGACTAAAAAAGTCTGGAATATCTCTCTCAGGTGGCCAGCAGCAAAGGCTGTGTATAGCAAGGACATTGGCAGTTGAACCTGAAATAATATTAATGGATGAACCAACATCAGCCTTAGATCCTATTTCAACATTAAAAGTTGAAGACCTCATAAGTAAGCTTAAAGAAAAATACACAGTAGTAATTGTAACCCATAATATGCAGCAAGCAGGAAGAATTTCAGACAGCACAGCGTTTTTCTTAAATGGAGAGATTATAGAAAAGGGATCTACTGAGGGAATATTTTATAAACCAAAAGATAAAAGGACGGAAGATTATATAACAGGACGATTTGGATAGGAGATATAAAATGAGGAAAAGGAAAGAACTGCCTGAAAAGATATATGCCACCACATGTGGCTATTTAATAATAATACTTACATTATCCATTGTTTTTTTTATTGCATATAAAGGAGTGGCTATATTTAATCAAAATGGTGTATCCATCTCTGAGTTTTTATCTTCATCTAAATGGGCTCCTGAAAATGCTATAGAAAATGGAGGACCAAAGGTTGGAGCATTAATATTTTATACAGGCTCAATTATGGTTTCTTTATTTGCAGTAATACTAAGTACACCTCTTAGTGTATCTGTTGCCATATTTATGACAGAAATATCGCCAACTTTAGGAAATAAGGTATTAAGGCCTGCTATAGAATTATTTGTTGGAATACCATCTGTAGTATATGGCTGGATTGGACTTAGCCTGCTTGTTCCTTTTATAAGGGCTAATTTAGGAGGCTTAGGATTTAGCATACTTTCAGGAGGCATAGTGCTTACTATAATGATTATGCCAACCATTGTAAGCATTGCTGTGGATTCTCTAAAGAACCAGCCTATTGATTATAAAGAGGCATCCCTATCTCTTGGGGCTACAAGGTGGCAAACAATAAGAAAGATACTTCTTCCATCTGCCATGCCAGGTATACTTACAGGGGTTGTTTTAGGCCTTGCAAGGGCCTTTGGAGAGGCGCTTGCCGTTCAGATGGTAATAGGAAATAGGGTTTCTCTTCCTAAAAGTATTTTAGATCCAGCAATAACATTAACAAGCATAATAACCATGGACATGGGAAATACTGTGCAAGGTTCTGTGTGGAATAATGCCTTATGGTCTATGGCATTTGTTTTACTATTAATATTCTTTGGATTTATATTGATTATAAGAGAAATTTCCCATTATGCTAATAGAGGTGAATGATATGAATTCTAAAACAGCAGACAAAATTGCAACGACATTTTTTTATATAATAGCATCCTCAGTACTTTTACTACTATTTTTTATAATAGGCTATATTTTATATAAAGGAGCTTCTGTAATTAATATAAGCTTTATTACAACTCCCCCTAAGTTTATGGAGGCTGGAGGAGGGGTTATGCCACAGCTTTTTAATTCTTTTTACCTACTAGTGCTATCCATGATTATAACGATCCCATTAGGGGTAGGTGCAGGCATATATATGGCTGAGTATGCTAAACCAGGCAAAATAACTGACTTTATAAGACTCTGTATTGAAACTCTTGCATCTCTTCCATCTATAATTATAGGTTTATTTGGATTTCTTATATTTGTTACAAAACTAAATTGGGGTTTTTCACTTATTTCTGGAGCATTAGCAATTACCATATTAAATATTCCTTCTATGACAAGGATAAGTGAGGATGCAATAAAAAGTGTACCTAGTGGAATTAAAGAGGCAAGTTATGCCCTAGGGGCAGCAAAGTGGGAGACTATTAAAAAAGTTATAATTCCTACTGCAATGCCTCAAATAATAACAGGTATGATTTTAGCAGGAGGAAGGGTTTTTGGGGAGGCAGCAGCCCTTTTATATACAGCAGGAATGTCCACACCAAATTTAAGATTTAATAACCTAAATCCACTTTACAAAGCTTCACCATTTAATGTAATGAGACCTGCAGAGACATTGGCAGTATATATATGAAAGATAAATTCAGAGGGCTTAACACCTGATGCAAGACAGATTGCAGATGGAGCTTCTGCGTTGCTTATAATAGCAGTATTGTTATTTAATATGATATCAAGGCTTCTTGGCAGGGTATACCAGAGAAGGCATCAAGGTGAAAGCTAGTACCATAAAAGGTGGCATTACTTTACATAAAGTTAATACGGCTATAATATTTATATAATCTTAGAATATTAAAATAGTTAATATAGATAATTAAAAATATAATACGGGAGGGTTAAAATGAAAAAAAGGAATGTTAGTGCTATTATTTTAGCCATAGCAATCAGTATTTGCCTAGTAGGGGTTATATTCACAGGGTGCAGTAGTAATAAAAATGTTGGAGACAGAGAGAAAGCATCAGGTTCAATATTAACCATTGGATCTACTGCACTTCAGCCATTAATTGAGGAAGCCGCTAAAAATTTTATGGATAAGAACCAAGATGCAATTATACAAGTTCAGGGTGGAGGAAGTGGAAATGGCTTAACAGCTGTGTCAAATGGCTCTACGCAGATCGGCAATTCTGATATTGAGGCTCAGGATAAAGCCGGAATAGATGCGGCAAGCCTTGAAGATCACAAGGTTTGTGTAATAGGGTTTGCACCAATAGTTGGCAAAAACATTAAAGTTGATAATTTAACAAAACAGCAGTTAATAGATATATTTACTGGAAAGATTGATAACTGGAGTAAAGTAGGTGGAGATGATATGAAAATAGTACTTATCACAAGACCTGCATCATCTGGCACTAGGGCAACATTTAAGAAGTATGCTTTAGATGGACTTGATGAAGCTTCAGGGAAGGTTCTTAGCCAGGATTCATCTGGCGCTGTTTTAAAAGCAGTAGCAGAAACAGAAGGCGCTATAAGTTATATTGGGCTATCATATATAAATAAGAACAAAGATATAAAGGCATTAAACCTAGATGGTATAGCTCCTAATGCAGAGAATATAAAAAGTGGTAAATATCGAGTATGGTCCTATGAGCATATGTATACAAAGGGATCTGCTAAAGGCCTTGAAAAAGCTTTTATAGAATATGTAATGAGCGATGAGATTAAGCCAATAGTTGAAAAGTTAGGATATATACCGATAAAGGATATGGAAATAGAAAGATAGTGCCTTGGAGGGGAGAGTATATGGTAAGAAAATCTTTTGATGATGAATTGAGTTCATTGCATCATGAAGTAATCAGAATG
Source organism: Clostridiaceae bacterium UBA5444 (assembly GCA_002426575.1). GTDB lineage: Bacteria > Bacillota > Clostridia > Clostridiales > Oxobacteraceae > UBA5444. Next base: position 58,158 of record DIRE01000042.1, read on the forward strand.
GGAAGTGCAGTTGAAAAGCAGATAGATGATTGCATTAGTGCATTAACTAATCAAAATATATGCCTTGCAGAGAGAGTAATAGATAATGATGATTATATAGATAAAATGGAGGTTGACATAGAAGAGAGATGCATAAAATTAATCGCAAGGCAGCAGCCTCTTGCAACAGACCTTAGAACGATATTTACAGGTATTAAAATAGTAACAGACCTTGAAAGAATAGCTGATCATGCAGTTGATATTGCCAAGATTACAATTAAATTAAAAGATGAAAAATATATAAAACCCTTAATAGATATACCAAGAATGGCTGATATTGTTCAGGGCATGATAAAGGATGGACTTGATGCATATGTAAGGGTTGATGCAAAATTTGCAGAAGATATATGCAAAAGAGATGATGAGATTGATGCTATATATGAAGACGTTTTTAGAGAGCTGCTTCTTATTATGATAGATGATCCTAAAACTATAAACCAAGCTACTCAATTTTTATTTGTTTGTAAGTTTTTAGAGAGAATTGCAGATCATGTTACTAATTTGTGCGAGTGGACAATATACATCGTTACAGGGGAACACAAAGATTTAAATGCATAAATATATATAGAGATATATAGAAATAATAGGGTTTAAGACTAAGAAATTGTTTTAACCCTATTTTATTTTTGTTGATAAAAAAACATATAAATGGTATTATTACATTCATGTTTATTGGTGGTTTGCATGATATAATAAATTGCAGGGAAGTGATTTTATGGGGAAAGCTACAAATGTAATTACGGATATCAAGGGTAATAGCATTGCATCTGAGCTAGATATTGAACCTGGAGATATATTACTTAGTATAAATGACCAAGAGGTAAATGACATAATAGATTATAAATATCTAATCTCTGATGAATATATAGAAGTATCAATAATAAAACCAAGTGGGGAAGAGTGGATATTTGAGATAGAAAAGGAATACGATGAGGATTTAGGGCTTGAGTTTAAAAACTCAATAATTGATGGGGCAAGAAGCTGCGCAAACAAATGCATATTTTGCTTTATAGATCAGCTCCCAAAGAATATGCGGGACACTCTGTATTTTAAAGATGATGATTCTAGGCTATCCTTTTTGCAAGGAAATTTTATAACAATGACCAATATGTCTGATAAGGATATAGATAGAATTATAAGATATAGAATAAGCCCTCTTAATATATCTGTTCATACTACAGACCCTAATCTTAGGATTATGATGCTTGGGAACAAAAGAGCGGGCAATATTATGAAATATATAGATAGGCTTTGCAGCGGAGGAATAGAAATAAACTGTCAAATTGTTTTATGCAGGGATATAAATGATGGGGATAATCTGAAAAAGACTGCTTTAGACTTATTCTCATACCATCCTAATATAAAGAATGTTGCTGTTGTACCAGTTGGAATAAGCAGATATAGAGAAAAACTATATCCACTTACCCCCTATGACAAAGAAAGCTCAAGCAGAGTTATTGATATAATAGAGAAATTACAGAATGAGTTTTATGATAAAAAGGGAAATATATTTATAAGGGCTGCAGACGAATTTTATATAATGGCTGATAGGGATATGCCAGGTCCTGAATGTTATGGAGAATATGAACAGCTTGAAGATGGAATCGGTATGATAAGTTATTTCCTGGAAAATATAGACAAAGCTTTAAAAGAGGGTAATAATAAAAAAGTAAATAAGACAATTTCTTCAGTTACAGGAATGTCAGCATACAAATATATAAAATCAACCTGTGAAAAGATAGAAAGGCATATAGATGGGCTAAAAATAAATGTATATCCCATTAAAAATAACTTTTTTGGTGAAAAAATCACGGTTACAGGTCTTTTAACTGGCAAGGATATAGTAGAGCAGCTTAAAGGGAAAGAACTTGGAGAGAAACTTTTTTTACCATCTAATACTTTAAAATCAGGTGAAAATGTATTACTTGATGATTACACCATAAAAGGCATTGAAAATGAGCTTAATATAGATATAGAGGTATGCAACTTTGATGGGAGTGATTTTGTAAAACTAATAGCGTTGTAGTTGTAGGAACAGTACATTTAGAGGAGGAGAATAAAAGTGAGACCTATTGTAGCAATTGTAGGAAGACCTAATGTAGGTAAATCAACCCTATTTAATAAGATAACAGGAAAAAGAATAGCAATTGTTGAAGATACTCCTGGAGTTACAAGAGACAGGATATATTCTGATGCAGAATGGTTAGATAACCAATTTATATTAATAGACACAGGTGGAATTGAACCTTTTAGTGAGGATGTTATAATTTCTCAAATGCGCGCGCAGGCAGAGGTTGCCATAGATACTGCAGATGTTATTATCTTTATTGTAGATGCTAAAGGAGGTATAACCCCTGCAGATTTAGAGGTTGCAACAATGTTAAGAAAGACAAGTAAGCCTATTGTACTTGCAGTAAATAAGATAGACGATCCTTCAAAGTTCAATGAGGTTTATGAGTTTTATAACCTTGGAATAGGGGATCCTATAGGAATATCAGCAGCCCAAGGCCTTGCCATTGGAGATTTATTAGATGAGGTTGTTGCTCATTTTAAAGAACTTGATTTAAAAGAAGATGATGATGATGCAACAAAAATTGCAATAATAGGGAAACCTAATGTTGGTAAATCATCTCTAGTAAATAAACTTGTTGGGGAAGATAGGGTAATAGTTAGTGATATACCTGGCACTACAAGAGATGCTATTGATACTCCTCTTGAGGTTAATGGAAATAAGTATGTATTAATAGATACTGCAGGTATGAGGAAAAAGAGCAAGGTAAAGGAAGATATTGAAAGGTATAGTGTGCTTAGGGCAATTACTGCAATTGAAAGATCTGATGTATGTATAATTATGATAGATGCTGAAGAAGGAGTAACAGAACAGGATACAAAAATAGCGGGATTAGTTCATGAGGCCGGAAAAGGAGTAATAATTGCAATAAACAAATGGGATCTTATAGAGAAAGATGACAAGACAATGAATGAGTTTAGAAATAAAATAAGAGCTAATCTAAGCTTTATATCATATGCCCCAATTATTTTTATATCGGTTAAAACAGGGCAAAGGGTTCAAAAACTTATAGATCTTGTTAACTTTGTACATGATCAAAATTCAATGAGAATACAAACAGGGGTATTAAATGATATTATATCTGATGCAATTATAATGAACCAACCTCCAGTAAACAAGGGAAAGAAGCTTAAAATCTTCTATACAACCCAGGTATCAACCAAACCGCCTACATTTGTGTTCTTTGTAAATTATACTGAAGCCCTTCATTTTTCTTACGAAAGATATCTAGAAAATCAAATAAGATCAAGGTTTGGTCTTGAAGGAACACCTATTAGGTTTATATGGAGACCGAGAAATGATGATGAGGAAAATTAAATATGGTATGTAAAAGTAGAATTATTTGAGTAGACGTAAATTGCGTCTACTTTTTTATTTAAAATTATAACTTATTGTAATAATATAAACAACCATTCATATATATATAATGTTAATACATATGTTTTTTAAGGAGGGAAAAGTGAAAAATATGGAGGAATTTGATTTATATAGGGATATAGCAGAAAGAACTCAAGGTGACATATATGTAGGCGTAGTTGGCCCTGTAAGAACTGGTAAATCGACGTTTATAAAGAGGTTTATGGATTTATTGGTAATACCAAATATAGATAATAATTATAAAAAGGAAAGAGCAAAAGATGAACTTCCTCAAAGTTCTGCAGGAAAAACAATAATGACCACAGAACCTAAGTTTGTTCCTAATGAGGCAGTTGAGATTAAAATAAATGATAATGCAAAACTTAGGGTTAGAATGGTGGATTGTGTAGGGTATCTAGTAAAAGGTGCTTTAGGTTACCTTGAAGGAGATTCCCCAAGGATGGTAACAACTCCATGGTTTGATCACCAGATTCCTTTTGAGGAGGCCGCTGAAATTGGCACTAGAAAGGTTATAAATGATCATTCAACCATAGGAATTGTAGTAACTACTGATGGCTCTATAACTGATATACCAAGGGAAAGTTACATGGATGCTGAAGAGAGGGTTATAAAGGAATTAAAGTCCATAAATAAACCTTTTGTAATGATACTTAATACAACACATCCATATGACCCAGAAACCATAAACCTAAAAAGAGAACTTGAAGCTAAGCATGATGTACCAGTTCAAATAGTGGATGTAATGCAAATGAGAAATGAGGATATAAATAATACTTTAGAAAAAGTGCTATTTGAATTCCCTGTGAAGGAGATAAATATAGATCTTCCTGAATGGGTTGACACATTAGACATGGGGCATTGGTTAAAGAAAGATTTTGTAGATGCAATTAAAGATGCATCACAGGATTTATATAAAATTAGAGATATAAAACCAATGGCTGAGAAATTTAATGATTATGAATTTATTGGTGAAGTAAGAATACCTGATATGAAGCTTGGTGAGGGAATAGCTAATATAAATATGAAAACAAAGGATGGACTATTCTACCAAGTACTTGGAGAAATATCTGGAGCTAGAATAAGTGGAGAAAGCGAATTAATGGAGCTTATGAAAGAGTACTCAGTTGCAAAACATGAGTATGACAGAGTTTCAAAAGCATTAGAAGATGTTAGAGAAACAGGTTATGGACTTGTTCCGCCTCAGCTTGATGAGCTAAAACTAGAAGAGCCTGAAATAGTAAAACAAAATGGCAGATATGGAGTTAAGTTGCGCGCCTCTGCTCCGTCCCTTCATATGATAAGATGCGACATACAAACAGAAGTATCCCCTATAGTTGGGACTGAAAGGCAAGGCGAAGAATTTGTAAGATCCCTCCTTGAACAGTTTGAAAATGACCCTGCAAGACTGTGGCAGTCAAATATGTTTGGCAGAACTTTAGAAGAACTTGTAAAGGAAGGCCTGCAGAACAAACTATTCAGAATGCCTGAGGATGTACAGATTAAAATACAAAGAACCCTTCAAAAGATTATTAATGAAGGAAGTGGCGGTCTAATCTGCATAATATTATAAAATCCGGATGTTTTCCGGATTTTCTATTTTAAACTGTTGCAGAAACTAGGCTTATATACTATAATACTATTTAATATTGTATGTACAGCATACAATATTAAATATATAACGGGATGTAGTTCAGTTGGTAGAACGCACGTCTGGGGGGCGTGAGGTCGCTGGTTCAAGTCCAGTCATTCCGACCATATCGAGTGTTCATAACGGGTTTCAATATTCCGTGTTGGCACTCGATTCTTTTTTGCCTAAAAATCGGATGATGAGAAACCGTTGACAAACGGTGTAATCTTTGTTAGAGGAAAGTATATTAATGTATAATGATACCGCTGAAAGAGGAACAACCTACTTTCGGCGGCTATTTTTTGTAATAGAAATTGCTGCAGGATTATGTCATACTAAATTCAACCCACGGTAGAATTCATGTCGCTTAAGCGGTTATTGCCTTGGTATAATTCATTTGTTAGAATAGAAACCAGAAAGAGCGCTTTTTACTTTTATGAAAAAAGGTGAACATGATGAAATTATTACTCGGGAATAAAATAAAAGCTTTGCGTAAAGCGCGTGGCATTACGCAAGAGCAGCTAGCCGATGCCATTGGAGTATCTTTCCAAGCTGTGTCAAAATGGGAAAACAATATTGCCTTGCCTGATATTACTCTTGCACCGTCTCTTGCAAACTATTTCGGGGTGACGATGGATGAATTGTTTGAATTCAATCTCAAGGAAATGAACGAAAAAATTGATACTGTTTGCGCAGAAGCATATAAGTATCGTGAGAGTAATCCGGAAGAAGGTCGCCGTATACTTGAAGAAGGTTTGAAACAATATCCTGATAATGATATTCTTCTGAACAATCTTCTTTATGTAATGAATTATACTAATAATCCAGATGAAACAATTACTCTCGCAAGCCGATTAATAGAGAAAACTACCGAAAACGATATTAAATACGATGCGCTTCGCTTTCTTGCTTATGCTTATAATGCAAAAGGCGATACTGCCTCAGCCGTTGCAGCAATGGAACAAATACCCGAATTGTATTTCACAAAGCTCTCTGAAATGGCATTTATTTTAACGGGTGAACCCAAATATGAAGCCGCAGAAAAGCAGAAATGGATTTCCTTTGAAATACTGCTCCAAATGATGTGGAAGATTGCCGAATGTTATGAAGTGGATGGTAAAACAAGTGAGGCAATTTCCGAAACCATGCGTGCACTTGCTCTGGTAGAGGCATTACATGAAGAACCCAAAATTGAACTATTCCAAAGCTATTTTGAATTTTTCAAGAATCAGATTGAGCGGATGAAAAATAAATAGAAAATCCCAACCTTTATAGTATGAAACGACAATTAAGGGAATACTCAAAAGCGAACGGATTTTCTAAAAACAAAAGTAAAATTATAAAAAGGCTCTATATATGCTATAGTATTTATAGGAAGACTTTGAGATTCTTATATTGATAGGACTTCAAATTAAATACATTATACAAGGGGGTATAAAATGTGAATGTAGATAATTTAGCTGTAAATACTATAAGAGTTCTTTCAGCAGAGGCTGTAGAGAAAGCAAATTCAGGGCATCCTGGAATGCCTCTTGGTGCTGCACCTATGGCTTATACTTTGTGGGCAAAACAGATGAAACATAATCCTAAAAACTCAAAATGGGAAGATAGGGATAGGTTTGTTTTATCAGCAGGGCATGGATCCATGCTTATATATTCTCTTCTTCATATCTTTGGATATGATGTAACTATTGAGGACATTAAAAACTTTAGACAGTATGGAAGCAAGACACCAGGGCATCCTGAGTACAATCATACAGACGGGGTTGAAACTACGACTGGACCTTTAGGACAAGGAGTCTGTAATGCAGTGGGGATGGCTATTGCTGAGGAATATCTGGCAGAGAAGTTTAATAGGCCAAATTTTAATGTTGTTGACCATTATACCTATGCAATAGTAGGCGATGGATGTTTAATGGAAGGTATATCTGGGGAGGCATCTTCACTTGCAGGTACATTAGGACTTGGTAAGCTTATAGTACTTTACGATTCAAATAATATTTCTATTGAGGGAAATACAGATATTGCATTTAGAGAAGATGTTGAAAAGAGATATGAAGCCTATGGATGGCAAACAATAGAGGTGGAAGACGGTAATGACATTCAATCTATAAATTCTGCTATAGAAGAGGCTAAAAAGGAAAATAAAAAGCCAACCATTATAATTGTTAAGACTACAATTGGCTATGGTTGCACTGCAAAACAAGGTACGGCATCTGCTCATGGAGAACCCTTAGGTGCAGATAATTTAGCCCAATTAAAAGATAATTTAGGATGGAGTTATGACCCATTTACTGTACCAGAAGAAGTTAAGGAACACATTAAAGAATTCCAAAAGGAGGCAGATGTCAAAGAAAAAGCTTGGAACAACTTATTTGAAAGCTATAAAAAAGAATATCCGCACCTTGCAAAAGAGTGGGATATTTGGTATGACCGAAACATAAATATGGATCTTTTAGATGATGATAGCTTTTGGAAGTTTGAAAAACCAATTGCAACAAGAGAGGCTTCAGGAATATTAATAAATAGATTAGCAAATATAATTCCAAACTTAATCGGAGGATCAGCAGACCTTTCACCTTCAAACAAAACATATATGAAAGATAGGGGAGATTTCTCAGCAGGGAATAGATCAGGTGCAAATCTTCACTTTGGAGTACGAGAGCATGCCATGGCTGCAATCATAAATGGCATATACCTTCATGGAGGGCTTAGAGTATTTGGGGCAACATTCTTATCATTTAGCGACTACATGAAAGGTGCAATGAGGCTTTCATCTTTAATGAAATTGCCAATAACCTATGTCCTAACTCACGATAGTATAGGAGTTGGAGAAGATGGACCTACTCATCAACCAGTAGAACAA
>DIRE01000042.1:66276-66871 GCA_002426575.1 Clostridiaceae bacterium UBA5444
TAGTATAGGAGTTGGAGAAGATGGCCCTACACATCAACCTATAGATCAATTAGCAATGCTAAGAAGTATACCTAACATGACAGTATTTAGACCAGCTGATTCTAAGGAAACGGCTGCAGGCTGGTATTATTCAGTTGCTAAAGCTAAAGGCCCTGTATCTCTTATACTAACAAGGCAGACTGTACCTATTTATGAGGCCTCAGGAAAAGATGCATTAAAGGGTGGATATATAATTAAAGATTCTGAGGGAGAAAAACCAGATGTAATTTTACTAGCTTCAGGATCTGAAGTTGAGCTTATATACAAAGCAGCAGATGAATTAAAGAAAAAAGATGTTGATGCAAGGGTAGTAAGCATGCCTTCCTTTGAATTATTTGACGCTCAAAGTGAAGAATATAAGGAAAAGGTTCTACCTAAAAGTGTTAGAGCAAGATTTGCTGTAGAAGCTGCAAACTCCTTTGGGTGGCATAAATATGTAGGATTAGATGGAGATGTTTTATCCATTGATCATTTTGGAGCATCCGGCAGGGCAGATGTTTTATTTGAAGAGTTTGGGTTTACAGTAGAAAACGTAGTTTCTAAAGTTTTAGATTTG
>DIRE01000041.1:0-25886 GCA_002426575.1 Clostridiaceae bacterium UBA5444
CGAGCCCCTTCTAGGTCGCCATTTGCTGGCTTAGCTCAATTGGTAGAGCAGCTGACTTGTAATCAGCAGGTTGAGGGTTCAATTCCTTTAGCCAGCTCCAAAAAAAATAACCGCCATTTTGGTGGCTATTTTTTTGCCTTTCTTCTATTTTCAGCAATCTTAAGCCTTATATCATCTCCATAAAATTTATACATAGTAAAATTACCAAATAGCCTCGAAATAATTCTTTCGGAGTATGTTTTATATAAATTTTCTAAATGAAGATTTGTTGATATAATCATCTTTTTCTGGGAAAGCAGTCTTTTGTTTATTATATTAAAAATCTCCATCTGAGAAAAGTCTGTAATATACTCTGTACCAAGGTCATCTATTATTAAAAGATCACAGCTAAATATAATCTCTAATTTTGTATTTAAATTATCATCATTATTGCTAAACCTTATCTCTTTTAAAGTATCTAAAAGGCCTGACGCTGTTTGATACATTACAGTATAGCCATTATCTAATAGACTCTTTGCTATACAATTTGATAAGAAGGTTTTCCCAAGGCCTGAATTTCCAAAAAAGAAAAGGTTCTCGTAGGATGTATCAAAGTTTTGTACAAAATTAATACAGGTAGTAACAATCTCTTCTATATTTTTTCTTGGAGATAAAGGTTCACCTTCAAAAGAATAAGGTGAATAGTAATTAAAAACAAAGGTATCAAAGTTTTCTTTTTTTAATATATTTTTAAGATTAGACTGGTTGTAGTTTCTATCAATGATCCTTTGCTTTAAGCAGCTGCACTGTGAAGAGCCAATAAAGCCAGTATCTTCACAGGCCTTGCATTTATATATTACATCCGTATAATTTGCAGGGTAGTTATGCCTAGACAAAAGTTCAGCTCTTTCAGCTTTAAGTTTTTCTGATTTCTGCTTTTGTTTAGAGATAAAGTCATCTATATCTATACCTTTTTTAAATACTGCTTGAGCTAGTTGAGCCCCAAGTACTCCAAGCTCAGTATCAATTTCCTTAATGCGGGGTATATGCTCATATACTTCATTTAACCTAACCTTGGCAGCATCTTCTGCAAAGGATCTCATCTTTTCATATTCCGAAAGTATATCATTTATATAAGTGCTATTACTGTTATTACTCATTTTGCGTTTCACCATCTCTTCCAAGCAGCTTTTTCTCTAGTTCATCCATATCATAGGATCTTTGGTCATAACTATTAAATGTGGTAACAGGTGCTTTAAACTTTGCATTTTTGGACTTTCCCTTACCGCCGCTAGTATTGGCCTTTTCTACATCCTTAATAGTTTTTACTCCTTTTTTGTACCAGTTTGATAGTATGCCATCTATATAGCTGAAATTAGGCTCGTTTATTTTCAAAGAACATATTTTGCATGCTTCAAGAATTAATTCTTTACTAAAATTCCATGTATTAAACCATTTGTTTAGAAAATCCTCCTGAGGCTTCATAATATCAGTTTCCTTAAGTCCTAAAAAGTCGAGGACAGACCTATAATTGCTATAATTTTCTTCATACCTTGAAATATGATTTTGGGCATCCTCTATAGTTTTAATATCTCGATCATGCCAAGATAAGGCCACCTTTTCGATGTACCTTGAATCAGTTTTGCCTTTTGCCTTGCAGTATTGTATTAAAAGCAATATAACCTCAGGAGAAAATCCAAAATCATCAAGCCAGCTTAGGTACATGGATGATTCGTTATAAGATAGTGTACGGCCTAGCAGCTTTTCTATGGACATAAACATATCCTTAGTGTTTGGATTATTTAATCTTATACGCACATGTTCAGGATTATATGAGCTAGAACCTTGAGGAGGGGCATATGTATCTAGTATATTTAGAAAATCTATTGTTGTATCCCCTGAATCTGTTTTTAATATCTTAACTAAACCTTTTGAGTCCCAGTACTCCCAAGCCTTTATTACATCGCTTTCAAGTAGGCCAAGTTTCTTAGACAGGGTATCCCCTGATACGCTCCCCTGATTAAATGCTTCAAAAAGTCCTAATAAATAGACCTTTACATAGTTTCCATCTGCATAGGGAAGATATTCATCTATAAAAATGTTTTGCACTGGTGTAATGCCCCAGCTTCTTGCCTGTATATTTAATGTATAGTTACCCATGAATATCACATTCCTTTATTTTATGTTTATATATTCGCTTCTCTAAATTATATCAGAATAAAATACCCCTAACAATAAACCTAGTGAGTAGTTTTAGAAATGTATAAATTAACAATGCAATTGTGCAGAATGTAAAGTATAATATTAATATATCCTATTATACAAATTATACAAAAAATTTGATTTTTCATTTTCGATAGGATATATTAATATATGTAATAAAAATTGAAAGAAGGTGGTGTAATGGATAACCCTGAAAGTAAACCAGGAGCGGAGGATAGTAAGGGGTCATATTTTAGGTCAATTAATTGGGACATGGTAAAGAAAAAGATCTTTTCTATTAAAGCAAAACAAGCAGCTATAGCTTGCCTTATAGGGGTTATGCTTATGGGTGGAGGAATTTATTACTTCAACCAAAAAAGAATTGGATACGCTGTAAAATACAATGGTAAGGTAATTGGATATGTAAGGGATGAGGAAACTGCTAAAGCGGCTCTTAATTCTGCTACAGAGGAGATAAGGCGTAAAGATCCAGATATAAATATGGAAAATAGTTTAGAATTTGAAAAGATACAGATTGATTCTGATAAAATAACCAATGAAAGCACCTTAGAAAAAGAGATAGAAACGGATTTATGTTCAAAAAACACCTCATATGCAATAATTGTAAATGATACGGAAGAGGCAATTGTAGCATGCAAAGAGGATGCAGACAAAGTGGTTCAAGGTGTAAAAAAACACTTTGCAGAGGAAGAAACCAAAAAAGGTGCAAAGGTACTAGATATTAAGATAAAAGATAACATAGATATTCAGGAAAAGGTTGTAAACAGCTCAAAGAGAGTTGATGTAGAAACTGCAGTCCAAAAGTTAGTTGCAGGAAAAGGCACTACAAAGAAATATCAAGTAAAATCAGGGGATAGTATTTGGAGAATAGCAAGAGATAATGATATGAAAATAAGTGAAATATCGCAAATAAACCCAGGGCTTGATATAAACAAATTGATGATAGGTGATGAATTAAATCTTGCAGTATCTGAACCTAGCATAAATGTAGAGACTACAGTAGAAGCATATGTTGATGAAAAAATACCTTTTAAAACTACATATAAAAATGATAGTAATCTTGTAAAGGGTAAGACAAAGATTATAGAAAATGGACAATATGGCACAAATAGGACTACAAAGAAAGTAACCAAATTAAATGGAAAAGAAATAGCAAGTTCTGTATTGTCTACAGCAGTTATTAAAAGCCCTGTAAATCAGGTAATGGCTAAGGGAATGAAAGTGCTTACAGGAAGCGGCCAGTTTAGATGGCCTTTAAATGGAAGGGTAACCTCTTCTTTCGGCTCAAGAGGCAGGGAGTTTCACAAGGGCATGGATATAGGAGCACCAGGGGGAACACCTATATATGCTGCTGATGGAGGAAAAGTTATACAAGCAGGTTGGTGTTCTGGATATGGAAAGCTTGTAATAATAGACCATGGAAATGGGTATCAAACATATTATGGACATTGCAGCTCAATACAGGTAAGTACTGGTCAGTCAGTTTCAAGGGGACAGCGCATAGCAAGTGTTGGCCAAACAGGAAATGCCTATGGAAACCATTTGCATTTTGAAGTTAGGAAAAATGGATCCGTACAAAACCCTGCTAAATATTTGAGTAGGTAAGTAATTTAAAAAGCTACCATAAATTATTTAAAATAGTTTGTGGTAGCTTTTTTATATAAGGATATGTTTTAGTAGAGTGCTTATTCCGGGCTATGTTGGTTTACTGGAGCAGCGACTTAAATGCCTATTTTTGTAAATTTTATTTACTTTAGAAAAAAATAGGCATTTCGGAGCAGCGGAAGTCAACCAACATAGCCCGTTTAAAAACGAATAGTAACTTAAAACATTAAATATCTTTTATGTTAATAACTCCATGGCCTTGGGCGTTTTTGCTTTCATTTATAGTTTTAGATGACAGTTTGAGTACTCCTTTTAAATCGCTGCCAGAGATATTTGGCATTTTTTCAAGCAAGAGTGCCAAAAGACCTGCAGTTACTGCTGTAGATACTGAGGAGCCGCTCATAGAGCAATAATCTCTATTTAGAGAAATAGATGTTATATTAGTCCCTGGAGCAATTATTTCAGGCTTTTGAATACTTTTAGAGCCCCTACTTGAAAAATCAGCCACATTCCAGTTTTTAATGTTGCTATCCGGACAGTCACAGCATCCAACGGTTATAATAGAAGGTTCTATTCCAGGAGTAGTAATCGTGCCTTCATAGGGGCCTTTATTGCCAGATGATGCTACAACTATAAGCCCTAAATTCCATGCAGCCTTTGCTGCAATACATAGTGGATCTAGTTTATATGACACAATTGCCTCTGCACCAAAAGGAAGGCAGAGTATTTTTATTTTATACTTCTCTTTATTTTCAATAACCCAGCCAATGGCGGCTAATATATCGGAAAATGAGCCTTCCCCTACACTATTAAAAGCCTTTAACATAATTACCTTTGAACTTTTACATAGGCCCTTGTATCTTCCTTCAGATTTGCTGCCTGACCCTGCAATTATGCCAGATAAAAATGTTCCATGACCATTATCATCATAAGGCTCTTGAATTGAATTTATGTAGTCCTTAAAATGGGCTATTGCCCTATAAGGCCTCATTAAATCCTCATGAGGAAATACTCCAGTATCTATTATTGCTACATTCATATTCCTGCCAGATAGGCTATATTCTGAGACAATATCTGCCCCTACAATGTTTGAAACATTGTTCATACATATATTTGCCTTCCTATCATAGCTAATAAATAATACCTCAGGAAGCTCAGAAAACTTATCTATTGTATCAGCTGTAAGCTCAGCTGAATATGAATTAATATATCCATATTCATATTTTAACTTCCCTCTTTTTTTTGATATAATGTTTTTGAATCTATTAGATAAAGGCTCTTTTAAAGATATTATTACAGGTATTTTTGTATTTTGTTTTTCTTTAATTTTAAGCCTTATAACAGGATCAAGCTTTTTATAAGTAAAAAACATAAAAATAGCTCCAGTCAAATAATAATGCACTATCATTATATGTAACAACCTTAATAAAGGTTACAAAGGAGATGAAAAAATGGCTGTTATAGATTTTGAGTGTAAAAAATGCGGTAATAAATTTTTCGATATAGTAAGTTTAGAAGATATAGATAAGATTAAATGCCCTAAATGTGGGGGAGATGTAAAGAGAGTATATAAAGGAAAGTTTTATGGCAAATCTAGTGGCTCATGTGGTGGAAGCTGCGGCACATGCAGTGGATGTCACTAGACTAAATTTAACTTAATATATTATATTATCTGTGGGAGCCTCATATTATATAATGGGGTGATGCCATGGAGCTTAAAACAAGAGCAATATCGCAGAGAAAGGTATACCTATCTGCCCTATTACTCTTTTTTATTATATATTTAGTATTTATTATGCCTAAGGTGAAGATGTTTTTTTATCCATTATATAGAGAAATAAAAAAGGAAAGCATAAAAGAAGAAAATAGCAGGTTTAATATTATAGAGACTAACAATTTTTATTTATATTATAGAGACGATTCAAAAGAGAATGTTCATATCATTTTAAATAACGCAGAAGATGCCCTATTAAGATTAAAAAAAGAATTTAACTTTGAAAACAACGAAAAGATAACTATTATAATATACCCAGAGTATGAAGAGATGGCAAACAAAATAGGGCTTGGTAATGGCACTATTGCAATGGGCGTATACTTTGGAGGGGTAATAAGCATATTAGACCCAACAAAATGGATAAATACAGAATCTGAGGATGGGGAGGATATAGATTTAGAAGAGGTTTATAACAGGGATGGGCCAATGGTTCATGAGCTTACACACTATATGGTAGACCATTTAACCGCAGGCAATGTCCCAATATGGTTTACAGAAGGCCTAGCATTATATGAAGAATATATAATAAACAATACTGAATGGGCATCATCAAAGGTGTACCCTGAGTATTACACAATAGAAGAGATGAAGAAAAGTTTTAATTCATTAGATGAGGTTAAGGCATATAGGCAATCATTTTTGATTGTAAAATATATTGGAGAAAACTATAAAAAAGAGGCATTGCTTAATATATTAAAAGAGCTAAGAAAAGGAAATACAATATCCTATGCCATAAAAAAAACAACTAGAATTAAAATTGAAGATGTTTATAAATACAGCCTAAACTAAAAATGGCTGTTTTTTTCATGGGAAATGGCTTAGAGGAAAGATTATCCTGCAGTTATATCAATATTTGTGTTAAATATTTGTTGTAATAATGATATAATATATTTTGGAAATAAATCTGATTATCTAACATAGGTTCATATAAACTACTTTTTAAATCAGTTTAAAGAACTTAGGTTTTATTCAATATGCATGAGGATGGGTGAAAAAATTGGAGAAATTTATAATAGAAGGTGGAAGAAAGCTTGAAGGAACAGTAAGTATAAGCGGTGCTAAAAATGCTGCCGTTGCGCTTATACCTGCTGCAATATTGGCGGATGATGGTATATGCGTTCTTGAAAACTTACCTAATATAGAAGATGTAAAAGTTATTATTAATATAGTAAGACAACTTGGCGGTAAAGTAGAGATTTTAGGTAATGATACTGTATCAATAGACAGCAATAATATAACCTCATACAAGGCTACATATAATGATGTAAAGAAGATGAGGGCTTCATATTATCTGCTTGGTGCTCTTCTTGGTAAATTCAATCATGTGGAAGGCATATATCCAGGGGGATGCAATATAGGCGATAGGCCAATAGATCAGCATATTAAGGGGTTTCAGGCACTTGGTGCTAAAGTTTCTATAGAACATGGCATAATTAAGGTACATGCTGATAGGCTTGTAGGCAACTCAATTTATCTAGATGTTGTAAGTGTTGGAGCCACAATAAATATAATGCTTGCAGCTTGCAGGGCGGAAGGTCAAACAACTATTGAAAACGCAGCAAAGGAACCACACGTGGTTGATGTTGCAAACTTTTTAAATAGTATGGGCGCAAATATAAGAGGTGCAGGAACAGACGTTATAAGAATAAAAGGGGTAAAAAGCTTGAAGGGGTGTACATACAGTACCATACCAGATCAGATTGAGGCTGGTACATTTATGATAGCTGCACTAGCAACAAGGGGAGATATAACCATTTCCAATGTTATACCAACTCACCTTGAATCAATAAGTGCAAAACTTGCTGAAATGGGAGCAGATATAGATGAAGGTCTTGACACCATAAGGGTAAGGTGCGACAGGCGGCCTTGTGCAATAAACTTAAAGACACTTCCATACCCGGGGTTTCCTACTGATTTGCAGCAGCCTATGACTGCTGTTTTATCGGCAGCTGATGGGAGAAGTATAGTTACTGAAAGCATGTATGAAGGAAGATTTAAACATGTGGATGAATTAAAGAGAATGGGAGCTAATATAAAGGTGGAAGGAAGAGCTGCCATAATAGATGGAGTAAATAAACTAACTGGTGCACAGGTTACCGCTACAGATTTAAGGGCGGGAGCTGCACTTATAATTGCAGGACTTATGGCTGTAGGGAATACTGAAATTTTGGAGATAGGCCACATAGACAGAGGGTATGAGGCCATAGAAGATAAATTTAATTCAATTGGGGCAAATATGAGGAGAATAAGGATATAATCCAAGCCTCGGATTAACGTGGGACCATAATTAATCCGAGGCTTATTTAATTGTAAACTAATTATATTATTGATATAATAAAGTAATTAAGAAGGGGGGAAAGGCATAATGTGGTTTTGTTCATTATACAGCGGGAGCAGCGGCAATTGCTTATATGTCGGAACCCCGAAAACCAATATATTGATTGATGCAGGTCTTAGTGGAAAGAAAATAGTAAGTTCTCTAAAGGAGATAGGTATACCCCCTGAAAGCATTGATGCACTACTTATAACCCATGAACATGGGGATCATATAAAGGGCGCTGGAATTATTTCAAGGATGTTTAACATACCTATTTTTGCTAATAATAATACATGGGAAGCCATGTCTAAATCCATAGGTAAAGTTAAGGAAGAGAACATAAAAGTAATAAATGTGGATAAGGGATTTACAATAGGGGACATAGACATACTGCCTTATAGCATACCTCATGATGCTGTTGAACCTGTTGGATATTGCCTCGGAAATAATGGAAAGAAGATAAGCATAGCTACAGATATTGGACATGTAAATGAATATATGATAAATAAAATACAAGGATCAAACTTTATGCTACTTGAAGCAAACCATGATGTGGAGATGCTAAAATTCGGGCCATACCCATATCCATTAAAAAGAAGGGTATTAAGCGATATTGGGCACCTTTCTAATGATGATGCGGGAAAAGCAATATTAAACCTGTTTAGAGATAAGCAATTAAACGTAATGCTAGGGCATCTTAGTAAACAGAATAACTATCCAGAACTTGCCTATGAAACAGTGGTATCTTTTTTGAAACAGAACTGTATAAATATAGGAAAGGATGTAAACTTAGATTTAGCATCAAGAGACAATGTAAGTAATTTTATTGAAGTATAAGCTTAAATTTATGGAGGTGGTTTTTGTGAGCAATTACAACTTTTACAGAGACAGTAACAGGCCGCCTGCCCGTAAGGGACTATTATCTTATTTTGTCGTAGGAATAATAGGAGCAGTGGTAGGAGGTATGCTGGTACTTATTTTAGCACCACCAGTTCTTCTTGGAAGGGCTGTTCCAAAGGGAGAAGAAAAACCTAAGGAGGAACAGGTAATAATCAATACTAACAAAGAAGTATCTCCAGTAACTGCCATAGCTAAAAAGGTTATGCCTGCTGTTGTAGGTATTAGAACAACTGAGTACCAAGAAGATATGTTTTTTAGGAAAAGAAAGGTTGAAGGCGTAGGTTCAGGAGTAATAGTAGATAAAAGTGGATATATATTAACAAATAACCATGTTGCAAGCAAGGAATCAGCAGAGATACAGGTATATCTTGCAGATGGAAGGAATGTAACTGGCACCACACTTTGGACTGATCCAGGTTTAGATCTTTCAATAGTAAAAATAGAGGCTGACAATCTAACTGTTGCTGAAACAGGGGACTCTGACAAAATAGAAGTTGGAGAAACCGCAGTTGCTATAGGAAATCCACTAGGACTTAGATTTGAAAGGTCAGTAACTGCAGGTATTATAAGTGCATTAAATAGGTCAATACCAATAGAAGAAGATAGGGTAATGGAAGACCTTATACAGACTGATGCATCAATAAATGAAGGAAACAGTGGAGGCCCTCTTATAAATAGTGAGGGAAAGGTAATAGGAATAAACACTGCAAAGGTAAAAACTGCAGAAGGAATGGGATTTGCAGTTCCTATAAATGTTGCAGTTCCAGTTATTAAAAGTTTCGTCAAAACAGGTAATTTTGTAACTCCTTATATAGGCATTAGTGCTCTTGATAAAGAGATAGCAAGCTTTTATGGTTATGAAATAGAAAAAGGAGTTTTTGTTGCCCAAATAGATAAAGAAGGTCCTGCATATAAGGCTGGAATAAGGGAAGAAGATATAATACTTGAAATAGACGGAAGCCCAATAAACAGTGTAACAGCTCTTAAAAGAGCAATATTCAGCGCAGGGACTGGCAATGAAGTTAAAGTTAAAGTTCAGGATAAAACAGGTGGCACAAGAAACTTTAATGTACGCTTAGGCAAGGTTGATTAAATATAAGGATAAGGGTAAATAATTGAACATAACAATAATTGCAGTAGGAAAATTAAAAGAAAAATATTTAAAAGATGCCATATCTGAATACTCAAAAAGAATTGGAAGATATGCTAAATTACAAATAATAGAGGTACCAGATGAGAAAGTACCTGAAGATATAAGCCTAAAGCAAGAAGAGGCAATTAAAAGAAGAGAAGGGGAAAGCATATTAAGGCATATGAAAGACAGCTCTTACAAAATAGCTTTATGCATTGAGGGAAAAACCCTATCTTCTACAGAACTTGCAGAAAAAATAGAAAACATCTCTATAAAGGGGGCTAGCACTATAACATTTGTTATAGGTGGCTCCCTCGGGCTTTCTAAAGAGATAATAGATAAATGTGACTATCTATTATCCTTCTCTAAAATGACCTTCCCCCACCAACTTATGAGAGTAATACTGCTTGAACAAGTTTATAGAAGTTTTAAGATTATAAAAGGGGAGCCGTATCATAAATAATGTGGACTTTTTAGAAAAAGCACAACTATTCTTGTCTGGATGGGTGTGTTTTTTTCTTTGTGGAGTCTCTTTCTATTATTGTCGGCAGAGATATATACCCCTGTATATTAAAATTAGGATTTTTGATTTTTTTCAAAAGATATCTCGCTGCTTCTGATCCTAAGGCAAAAACATCAATATCCACAACGGTGGGAAGAGGATCTACAAAAAATGAAAAAGGATAGTTGTCAAAACAAATCAAGGAAATATCATTAGGGATTGAAAGTTTCGCCTCATGAATAGCTTTTACTACACTGCCAGCAAATAGACTGTTTTCGCAGATAATCCCATCCGGAGGCTCTTTGCCAGATAAAGCCTCTTTTGCTGAAGCGTATCCTGCCTCAGTAATCAAATCCTCATCATTTACATTATAATGCCATAAAGGCAATTGGTTATTTACAGCAAATTTTTTGATGCCTTGAAGGCGCATTTGAGAGATTGTGTCTGCCTTTTTCCCCCCAATAAAAGCAAGTTTTTTTACTCCGCAATCAAACAAATAACGAGCAGCAATTTCGCCAGCTATAACGTTGTTAATGTCGACCCAGCACGAAGAGGATTCAAAAGCAGGATTCCCTATAAGTATATGTGGAAACCTTTTTTCCATAAGTAGGGTCGTTATTTTAGGTGAAACAGCGTATCCGTGGATAATGATCCCGTCGCTGCTTTTTTCTACAACAATTTTTTTAACTATTTCATATGCTTCATCAATACTTGAGGCGCTTATGTAATTGATATAAAATCCGCTTCTTTTTACAACTTGCTCAGCACCTGAAAGAATTTCAAATATATAAGGGTCTAAAAGGGCCATATGCCTTTCAAATAAGGTTAAAAATACGACACTTTTGGTTTCTTGTTTTGCAAAATTTCTTGCTCTGGTATTTGGAACATATTGCATCTGTTCAATTATGGAGTTTACATGATCTGTCGTTTTTTGAGAAATAAGTGGAGATTTGTTGATTACTTTTGAAACGGTAGATGGAGAAACTTCGGCAGCTTTTGCTACATCTCTAATAGTTACTGACATAATAATTTTCCTCCCATTCCCAATTTGGCTATATATATATATATATTATTATTACACCGGTTTCATAAAAAGTCAATAGAAAAAGTGAGATAATTCTTGACATTTGTAGAATGTTTGTGTAGCATAATAGTTGAAGAAAGCAGTGTTGAAACAAAATAAAAATTACGGAATCATATATGAAAAGATTATGAAACAAGGAATTTGTTTCATAAAAAGGAGAGTAGGAAACAATGGATAAACAATGGTGGCAATCCGCTGTGATATATCAAATATATCCTAAGAGCTTTCAGGATACCAATGGGGATGGGATTGGTGATATTCAAGGTATTATACAGCATTTAGACTATTTAAAAGAGTTATCCGTAGATGCTATCTGGATTTCACCTATATACAAGTCTCCACAGGTGGATAGTGGCTATGATATTTCAGATTATCAAGATATCGATCCTATTTTTGGCAACATGAATGACATGGATCAGCTTATAAAAGAAGCAAAAAAGAGAAATATATGCATTATTATGGATTTGGTTTTAAATCATTGCTCAGATCAGCACAAGTGGTTTATAGAAGCTAAAAAAAGTAAGGATAATCCATACCATGACTATTTTATTTGGAGAGATGGTGTAAAGGGAACCCCTCCTAATGAAATGCTGGCTTATTTTGGCGGTTCAGCTTGGGAATGGGTTCCAGAATTAGGACAGTACTATTTTCACCTATTTACGCCCCAGCAGCCAGATTTAAATTGGCATAACCCTAAAGTTCGAGAAGAACTATACAGCATGATTCGTTGGTGGATGGACAAAGGCATCGGAGGCTTTAGATTAGATGTAATCGACCTTATAGCAAAGGTTCCTGACTTAAAGATTGCTCAAAACGGCCCTTTGCTTCATGATTATGTAAGGGAACTTAGCAAGAATACATTCCAAACAGGTGAAAATATTGTGACAGTTGGGGAAGCTGGAAACACTGGTGTAGAAGGTGCCTTGTTATTCTCAAATCCTAATGGCAGCGAACTTTCAATGGTGTTCCAATTTGAGCATATGGACATGGATCATAATAAAGTAAACCAGATTAACTGGATGATTGATTTTGATCTTGTAAAATTGAAGAAAATATTGTCTAAGTGGCAAAATCAACTTGAGAATAGAGGATGGAACAGCTTATTCTTAGCAAACCATGATCAGCCAAGAATAGTTTCAAGATGGGGCAATGATAAAGAATATAGAGAAGCCTCTGCTAAAATGTTTGCAGTAATGCTGCACGGTATGCAGGGTACTCCTTTTATTTACCAAGGTGAAGAGCTTGGAATGACAAATTATCCTTTCAAATCTATTGATGAATGTGAAGATATTGCAGCAATCAATCTATATGAAAGAATGTTAAAAGCAGGATATTCTAATGAAGATGCCATGGAATTGATTAGAAAAGATGGCCGTGACAATGCCCGTACACCAATGCAATGGAATACAAATTCCAATGCAGGATTTACAGAAGAAAAACCTTGGTTAGCTGTAAACCCAAATTATAAGGAGATAAATGCTAAGGAGCAGGTAAATAACCCTAATTCAATATATTATTTCTATCGTAAATTGATCAGGCTGAGAAAAGAATACAGTATTTTTACAGATGGAAGCTATCGCTTATTGGATGCAGAAAACCCTAACAGCTATTCTTATATAAGAGAAACTAAAAACGATGAGATGTATGTTGTTTGCAGTTTCAGTGATAAGGTGATCCCGTTAGATATTCCTGAAACTTTTAGACATGATGCAAAGATATTGATTGCAAATTATGATACCAATATTAATACAGATAAAGAATTGCAGCCATTTGAAGCAAGAATATATTATAGGAAAAAGTAGAGCAAGGGATTTTGTTAATGTTAAAGGGCAAGAAAATAATAAATACTTATGTTAAAGAAATTATAGGGGTATTTTTGTTTGCTTTAGGTGTACACATCTTTATTGCTGAGAATAATATCGTACCAGGCGGGATAACTGGACTAGCTACAATTATTAATCATATTTTCAATATTCCTATAGGTGCTGGCAGCTTTGTGCTCAATATACCATTACTAATACTTGGTTTTATTTATCTTGATAAAAAACCAATGATAAGAACCGTATTTACGGTATTAGAGCTTTCTTTGATGTTAGATTACGTGGTTGCTCAATTACCCATTTATCATGGGAATATAATAAAAGCAGCCATTATGGGTGGAATACTAATGGGGTGTGGTTTGGGTCTTATATTACTGAGTGGTACCACCACAGGTGGTAGTGATTTGCTAGGTAAGATTATCCAAACCAAACATCCCCAAATTCCAATCGGCAAAATATTGTTTACCATTGATCTTATTATAATATCATCATCAATTATTGTATTCGGCGAAATTAAGTTTGTATTATTGGGTATTCTAACAATGGCGACATGTTGCTTTATTGTCGATAATGTGTTTATGTCAAATACAAAGCCAGCTTTGACACTTGATAGGGGTTTAAAAAAATAAACATAAAATGAAAGTGAGGCTATAAACATGAAAAAAATTATTTCATTAATACTCTGCTGTTTGCTTGTTGGTAGTTTGTTTGTTGGATGTGGTTCAAAGGAGCCAAAGTCCGGCAGCGGCAAATCAACAGAAATCGTATTGTATCAGTTTAAGCTAGAAATTGCAAAACAATTAGACGCTGCAGCTCAAAAATATATGGATAAAAACCCTAATGTTAAGGTTCGTGTAGAGTCGAATGGTGAAGGTTATACAACTACTTTAAAAGCTAAAATGCAATCCGGACAAGAACCTACAATTTTTAATGTGCAAGGTCCTTCCGATGTAGAAGACTGGATGAACAAACTTGAGGACATGAGCAATGAGCCATGGGTTAAAAATGCTGCTAATGGCACATTAACTGATGTAACAAAAGATGGCAAAGTCTATGGTCTGCCAGCTGCAATCGAAGGTTACGGCTTTGTTTATAACAAATTAATATTCAAAGATGCAGGAATTGATGTGGCACAAATCAAAGATTTTGCTTCTTTAGAAAAAGCTGTTAAAGAATTAGATAAGAAAATCAAATCAGGTGCTTTAAAAGAAAAATATCCTGATTTAGAGGCAGTATTTGAGTATCCAGCCAAGGAAACATGGTTGACTGGTCAACATACATCTAACATTGCATTAAGCCCAGAGCTCAAAAGCTCAACGGATGCTTATAATGCAAAATCAATAGAATTTAAATATGCAGATCAATTAAAGAAAATTATTGATTTACAATCTTCCTACACAGCAGCTGGCTCTTCTAGAGATAAACTTGCTGCAGTAGACAATACAGCAAGCGTTGAAAATGGTATTGCAATTGGAAGAGTAGCAATGGTACAACAAGGCAGCTGGATTTACCCATCTGTAAACAGTATAGATCCAAAGGTTGCAGAAAACCTCGGAATGATTCCTATTCCACTGGAAGGCGTTGTTGAGGATAGCATTCCTGTAGGCGTTCCTTCCTATTGGGTAGTCAATAAAGATGCAACAGCAGAGCAAAAAGCAGCTGCAAAAGACTTTTTAAATTGGTTATATCAATCTGATGAAGGTAAAAAGATTATTGTTGATGAATTCAACTTTATACCACCATTCACTAACTACGGCGATTTAAAAGCCAAAGATGCTTTAAGCCAAGCTGTACAAGAGTATTCTAGTGCTGGTAAAACTATTCCATGGGTATTCAACGGCTATCCAAATGGTTGGTCAATGGATGTAATGGGAACACAAATACAAAAGTATTTATCTGGTAAGGCAACATGGGATCAGGTTATAATAGAAGTTAAAAAGCAATGGTCCGAATTGCGTAAATAAGTACTTGGACTACATTGGCAGTTACATCATATGATAGCAACTGCCAATGTAATTTAATTATGTAAATAAGGAAGGGTGAAAAAAATGAAACAGTCCAAAAAGCTTTTCTGGACTTTTTTAATGCCAAGCTTAGTGTCATTTTTATTGGTTGCAGTTATCCCTATGTTTATAGGAATTTTTTACTCATTCACTGATTGGAATGGTATGAACAACCAAATCAACTTTGTGGGATTTCAAAATTATATAAAGATATTAACAAATGATCCAGGGTTTATAAATGCATTTGTCTTTACCTTAAAGTATGCTGTTGTAGAAGTAATATTGGTAAATGTTTGCGCTTTGGCTTTGGCATTATTTATTACAAGCAAATATACACCGTTTAGTGGTTTCTTTAAAGGAGCATTCTTCCTACCTAACCTTATTGGTGGTATTTTGTTGGGCTTTATTTGGCAATTCATTTTTACAAAAGGTTTCTCCAGTATTGCTGCTACATTTAACCTTCCGTTTTTTGATAAATGGTTGTCAACAACCCAAACTGGATTTTTAGGTCTTATTATTGTAAGTTCATGGCAAAGTATTGGATACATGATGCTTATTTATATTGCAGGTTTGACATCTATTTCCGAAGAGGTTCTCGAAGCTGCTTCAATAGATGGTGCAGTTGGCTTTAAAAAGTTAAAATATATTACACTTCCTCTTTTAATGCCTACTGTTACTGTTGGATTGTTTATGAATATTGCCGGTGCTTTTAAGGTATTCGATCAGAACTTATCTTTGACTAGTGGTGGCCCATATAACTCTACCCAAATGATTTCATTGAATATCTACAATACGGCTTATACCTATAATGATTTAGGTGCGGCACAGGCGAAAGCAATCATATTCCTTATTGTAGTAGGATGTATCGCCTTTATAGAGTTATATCTGACCAAACGAAATGAGGTGGAAATATAATGAGCAAAAAAACTGTAAAAAGAATAATTCACGGTTCAATAGCTTTTATATTAGCAATTATATTTTTATCTCCGTTTTATGTATTGGTCACCAACTCATTCAAAACCCCAAAGGGTATCTTTAAAGATATTTTTGGGTTACCTGGTGAATACTTTACACTCCAAAACTACAAAAACGCTTTTATTGAATTGGATTTTGTAAAAACATTTTTTAATTCTTCGCTTATTACTATAGTCGGTACTGCACTGATTATTACAACTTCCTGCATGGCAGCATGGGTTTTAGCAAGGAATAAAACAAAGACTAGTAAACGGATTTATCTGCTGTTTTCTATTTACATCTTGGTACCATTCCAATGCGTTATGCTTCCATTGGTAAAATTCATGGGACAATTGAATATGATGAACGTATGGGGACTTATTATTATGTATATAGGTTTTGGATCAAGTATGGCAGTCATGTTTTTCCATGGATACATTAAGAGTATCCCAATATCTTTGGAAGAGTCTGCTGTTATTGATGGATGCAAACCTTGGAAGATATTCTTCAAGATCATTTTCCCGTTGTGCAGACCAATGACATTTACCATAGCCATATTGGATTTTATGTGGTTATGGAACGACTTCTTGTTGCCGTCTCTTGTTATAAATACACCAAACACATTGACCATCCCATTGAAGATGTACTACTTCTTTGGTAAATACACAAAGAAATGGGAGTTAGCAACAGCGGCATTAGTAATCACAATAATACCAACCATGGTTTTCTTTGCTTTTTCTCAGAAGCATATCATCAAAGGTATTACCAGTGGTGCTATAAAATAATGCTACGCTTTGTTGATTAAAATGTGGCAGGAAATTTAAACAGAAATATAGTTTGGAAGTAAATAAACAAACTAGCGGCGGTTTTGGCGACAGTTAGCATTGTTTGCTACTTTTGAAACCAGTACAAGTCACAGAAAGGGATGATTATAAACAATGCGTTCTTGCGGAATTCTTCTTCATATTACCAGTTTGCCTTCAAAATATGGTATAGGAACATTAGGAAAAGAAGCTTTTAAATTTGTTGATTTTTTAAAAAAAGCAGGACATAAATATTGGCAGGTACTTCCTATCGGGCCTACAACCATTGGAGATTCACCTTATCAATCATTTTCTGCATTTGCAGGTAATCCATTAATGATTGATTTTGATTTACTTGTAGAAGAAGGCTTACTAAGCCAAGAAAACTTAGAAGATCTAAACTTTGGAAACAACTGCGAAAAAGTAGATTATAAGCTACAATTCGAAACAAAATATATATTACTAAAAGAAGCATACAGAAACTTCATAAGCAAAGGCGAAAATAAAGATTTTATTAAATTTGTAAATCAAGAGCAGGCTTGGCTTGAAGATTATTCAATGTATATGACCTTTAAGTATAAATTTAATCAGTTACCATGGAGTAATTGGGAAGACGGGGTTAAGTTTAGAAAAAAAGAAGTATTAGATCAATATAAAGTAGAATTAAATGATGAGATAGAGTATTGGAACTTTATTCAATTTGTATTTTACTCTCAATGGACTAAACTTAAAAATTATGCAAATAAACAGGGCATAAGAATAATAGGCGACATTCCTATATATGTATCTTATGATAGTGCTGACGTGTGGTCTAGGCCGGAGCTGTTCATGCTTGAGGATGATTTGCTCCCAAGTAAAGTTGCTGGGTGTCCTCCGGATGATACATTCTCCAAAACAGGCCAACTGTGGGGGAACCCCATATATAATTGGGATGAGCTAAAATCAATTCGCTACAAATGGTGGATCGACAGACTCAGGCATTCCCTCAGAATTTATGACGTCTTGAGAATCGACCATTTTAGAGGATTTGATAGTTTTTATGCCATCCCTTATAAAGATAAAACGGCAGAATTTGGTGAATGGATAGAGGCGCCCGGCAAAGATTTCTTTGGTGAAATTAAAAAACAATTAGGCGAGCTGCCTGTTATAGCAGAAAATCTTGGCTTTATAACTGATAGTGTTAACGAGCTGTTAGAATATACCGGATATCCCGGAATGAAGGTTATGGAATACGGATTTCATAAAAATAAGGAAGGCAGCCATATGCCTCATAACTTTAGCAGGTGCGACATAGCATATTTGGGCACACACGATAACGATACATGCCTTGGATATTTAAAAAGCTTAGATGATGAAACATTGGCTTTTTTAAAGGGGTATGTCAACGCAGATTCGATTCATGGTGCACTAATAGGAATGATCCGTAGTTTATATTCATCCGTTTCTGATATTGTGATTATCCAAATGCAGGATTTCCTCTCAATTGGATCAGAGGGAAGAATGAATTATCCTTCTACCAAGGATGGTAACTGGACTTGGAGAATGAAACCTAATGCGCTGTCAAGTGATTTGGCGCAAAAGATGTATGAAATGGCAAGTACTTATTTTAGAAGTTCAATAGAATAATTGTACTTTATTTTCATTATTAGAAAGGAATTTTCATAAAAATGAGTAAATTTAAAGAAAATATTATAACCGCATTGAAAATGATGTATGGTAAGCAAATCAATAATGCTACCACGAAACAGCTATATAACGCAATATCATCTGCTGCTATGATGGATATACATGATAAGTGGAATGAAAAAAGCGGTGGAAAACGGGCTTCATACCTTTCAGCAGAGTTTTTAATGGGTAGGTTATTTACAAATAATTTAATGAATATGGGATTGTTAGAAGAATGTAAAGCTATTTTATCAGAACAAGGAATTGACATCAATATTTTTGAAGAAATAGATGATGATGCATTAGGCAATGGTGGATTGGGCCGTTTAGCGGCCTGCTTCCTTGATTCTGCTGCAACACAAAACATCAATTTAAATGGATATGGAATCAGATATCAATACGGCTTATTCAAACAAAAAATTATAAACGGTTATCAAAATGAAGTTGGCGATAACTGGCTTACTTTCGGTGATCCTTGGAGTGTTCGCAAAGATGAGGACACTGTTATGGTTCATTTTGCTGATATGGATGTAAAGGCGGTTCCTTATGATATGCCTATTATTGGATGGCAAGGCAAAACAATCAATACATTGCGCTTATGGCAGTCAGAGCCTATTGAAGAGTTTGATTTCCATAAATTCAACGAACAAGATTACACTGGGGCAGTTGAGAACAAAAATAACGCTGAAAACATCACAAAAGTACTTTATCCAAACGATGATACAAGAGAGGGCAAAAAGTTACGCCTGCGTCAGCAATATTTCTTCTCCAGCGCATCCCTGCAATCTATGATCAGAGATTATTTGAAAAGCGGAAAATCCATAGAATATTTTGCTGATGAGTATGCAATCCAGTTGAATGATACCCATCCAACTATTGCTATCCCTGAATTATTGCGTATACTTATGAGCGAATTTTATTTGGACTTTGAAAAGAGCTTTGAAATAGTATATAAAACCTTTGCCTATACTAATCATACTGTTATGGCAGAGGCTTTAGAAAAATGGGACGCATCCTTATTAATGGAAATAGTTCCTGATGTATATGCCTATATTGTCATGCTGCAAAACAAATTGACCCGTGAGTTGAATGATAAAAATATCTCAAAAGAGGGCCAAAGAGCATATAGTATTTTACGGAATAACACTGCTCAAATGGCAAACATGGCGGTTTACACTTCCCATGCAACAAACGGTGTTGCTAGGATTCATACTGAGATTTTGAAGGAAAGTGTGTTTTCCCAATGGAATGCAATTTATCCTAATCGGATTGTCAATAAAACCAACGGTATCACTCAAAGGAGATGGCTGGCTCTTTGTAACCCTAAATTATCTTCCTTTATAACTGAGTTGATTGGTGACGGCTGGATCACAGATCTAGATGAACTAAAAAAATTACTTGAGTATAAAGACAACACGGAAGTATTGGCTAAATACAGAAGCATCAAGGAATATAATAAAAAGGTTTTAGCAGATCATGTTGCAAAATACGAAAATGTTAAGGTCAATACCAATGCAATTTTTGACATTCAAATAAAGCGTTTGCATGAGTATAAACGCCAAATGTTAAATGCTTTTGCAATTTTAGATACCTATTATGGAATCAAAGAAGGTAGAATAAAGAATTTTGTACCTACTGTATGGTTCTTTGGAGGCAAGGCGGCACCTGGATATTATCGTGCTAAGGCAATAATAAAGTTGATTAACGAAATTGCAAGATTAGTGAATAATGATCCTGATACTAAAGATGTAATGCAAGTGTTGTTTGTGAATAACTATAACGTATCCTATGCAGAAAAGTTGATTCCGGCTGCAAACGTATCTGAGCAAATCTCCACAGCAGGAACAGAGGCAAGCGGAACCGGCAACATGAAATTAATGCTAAACGGTGCCGTAACATTAGGAACCCTAGACGGGGCCAACATTGAAATCATTGAAGAAGCAGGGGCAGAAAATAACTATATATTTGGTGCCACCGTAGAAGAAATAAAAGGAATTAAAGATACTTACAACCCAATGGAAATATATAAAAACGATAAGCGGATCGCAAAGGTTTTGGATAGCTTAATCGACGGAACATTAGATGACAACGGATCACAAATGTTTAAAGAATTATATAATTCCATTTTATACGGCGCAAGCTGGCATGCTGCTGACCATTACTATTTGTTGAAGGACTTTCATTCTTACTGCGATACAAGATTGAAATTAAATCAAGAGTATCAAGATCAGGGAGCTTTCTATAAAAAGTGTTTTATTAATACCGCATGTGCAGGTAAATTCTCCAGTGATAGAACCGTTAAAGAATATGCAAAGGGAATTTGGAATATATGAGGCTATTCTTTTTAAAGAAAAAGCAAAAGGTAGTTAGTAAAATATGTTAGACTTTACTAACTACCTTTTTGTATATAAAAGTTTTATCATACTTTTTTATTAGTCCGCATTATAAACTTCTTCGTTTAACATTCCTTCAGATTTTGCAACTACAACACTTGTTGCTGAATCCCCTACTACATTTAAAGATGTTACAAGCATTTCTATAGGCCTGTTTATGGCAAGGATCAGTGAGTAGGCAAGTATTGCTCCATCATTATTGTATCCCATACCTGATAATACTGTGAAAAGAATTATTGCGCCTGCCCCTGGTGCTGCGGGAGTACCAACTGATGCTATTAAAGCTATTAATGCGATAATAACTACATTGCCGGCTGTTACATTATAACCTGCCGTTGTAGCTATAAATATTGTTGCTATAACTTGCATTATTGCAGTACCATTCATATTTACAGTCATTCCAAGGGGTAATATAAATGATGCTATATCCTCGCTAACTCCTAGTTCTTCAATTGTAGTTTTTGTGTTTAATGGTAATGTTGCTGCTGAAGATGAAGTTGAGAATCCAAACAAAGCAACCTTTCCTATTTTCTTTACAAACTTAATTGGATTAAGCCTAGCTCCTACAGCTACAAATATGGCATACCCAAATATTAGGAATACTAACAAAGTAATTGTTGTTGCTACTATATATACAAAAGCGGGTTTTAAATTCTCTATGCCATATATTGCGAATGTTCTTGTAATAAGCGCAAATATTGCAATTGGTGAAAAGTGAGTTATTACAAAACTTAAAAACACGGTGATAATTGAATTAATATCTTCTAATAAATCCGTTAGTATTTTTATCTTGTCGCCTAAAACATTTATACACAAACCTGTTACTACTGCTATAAATACTACTGCAAGTATATTGCTATTGCTTGAAAAAACAGATGTAATATTACTTGGTATTATATCTACTATTACTTGTAATGGATTTGTGGAGCTTGCAGCTCCAACTTTTGCCGCAACGTTTTTTATATTAGCCGTAAATAAACCTAAGTTTTTAATTGTGAATCCAACCGTTCCAGCTAGTGCTAATGCGAAAAATGATGTAATTAAAAACCCTGATACAGTCTTAAATGAAATACGTCCAAGCTTTTTAGTATCGCTAATTTTGCACATAGCTAATGTTATAGAAGTAAATACCATTGGTACAATTATAAGTTGAAGTGAATTAATGAATAACTTCCCTATAATATAAAAGATACCTAAAGAATTTGTAGCTCCTTTTGCAGATATATCTTGGAACAAAATGTTGTTTATTTTTGCCCATATGTTGGCATTCCCATTTCTAATTAGATTTTCTCTTAGTAGCAAAAATCCTATGCCTGTTACTAGTCCTAGAACAAGAGCCATAGCCATTCTTATAGCCATTTTGTTATTGCTTTTTACCTTCATGTCATTATCTCCTAGTTAGTTATTTCCCTATTTGTGAGAATTAAACAACTACATAAGATCTAATATACTTAAAAAAAGCCTTCCTGCATAAGGAAGGCTATGATAACTCAATCATTTCATTTACTTTTTATTGTAAATTTACTCACAGTAAAAAGATAAATTTATAAGTATATTATAACTTTTCCTTGCTGATTTCTCGAATCAATTTAAAGGGATAGTTTTTTTCTTTTCTTATGTTATCACCTCATATAACTCTTGTCAATTAATTGTTGAAACCATATTCTGTAATCAATATAAAGTATGGTAGCAGACATGTATATAATGATATAATTTAATTAAGTTTAACTTATATAAAGGGGATGGCATTATGAATCTTGAATCACTTGTTGTAAATCTACCTGAAGATGTAGAAAAGTATGTTTATTATGGAGACTTTAAAAGAGCGGAAGATATTATTAATATTTATCTTGAAAGAAACGTTGGGAAGACACTTAAAAATAGGCTTCTATATGAAAAGGAAATAATAAAAAGATTAAAAAATAACTACATATATCCATATGATAAAGCCTTTGACATGGCTAAAAAAGTTATAAAAGATTTTGATGAAAAAGAATTTGAAAGAATGAAGGATGAAAGATACGCAGATTGGATTTATATAGACGGGAAAGTTACTTTTCATAAAAACTTTTTGAAAACAATACTTAAAACATATCCCAAAATAGAATCAAGGCTTTATGAAAAAAGCGAGCATGATGAGGCAGAAAACTTACTTGAAAATACGGTACAAGAAATAATTAGTAAGGGCGAGAAATCATATTTTATACATATAAAAACGGGAATAAAATTAAAAAATAATTCTTCAAAAATAGGCGAAATAATTAAAATTCATATTCCTATTCCAAAGGAAGCTCAACAAATAAAAAATATTAGAATTATAAGTACGTCGCCTGATAAAAAACTTATTTCACCCGAGGACTACCCTCAAAGAACAGTATATTTTGAAGAAAAAGTAAAAGGTGAAGATGTTTTCACTGTAGAATATTCATATGAAAACCATATAAAATATAGGAGCCTTGATTATAATAAAGTATCAAATGTACAACCAAACTTTTTTACTGAAGAAAAGCTTCCTCATATAGCTTTTACTCCATATTTAGTAAGCCTTACAGAAGAAGTTGCGGGAAACGAAACTAACTCTTTAAAGAAAGCAAGAAAAATATATGATTATATTACTAAAAATATACAGTATTCATTTATGAGGGACTATGCAGCCTTTACAAATATTCCTGAATATGCTGCATTGAATTTAAAAGGAGACTGTGGGGTCCAAGCACTTCTTTTTATAACAATGTGCAGAATTGCAAAAATTCCTGCAAGATGGCAATCAGGTCTATATGTAACCCCATTTTCAATAGGCAGTCATGACTGGGCAGAATTTTATATTGAACCTTATGGATGGATTTTTGCAGATCCTTCATTTGGAGGAGGTGCCCATAGGGAAGGGAATATTACAATGTGGAATTATTATTTTGGGAATCTCGACCCTTTTAGAATGGTTGCGAACTCTGATTTTCAGTACGAGCTTTTGCCTCAAAAGAAATTCATTAGAGACGATCCTTATGATAATCAGATAGGTGAAGCTGAATATCTAGATAGTGGACTTTATGATGATGATTTTGAATCAATAAAGGAAGTAATTGATGTACATGAAATTTATAAAGTCAATTGAGTAAGCATATATACTGGTGCTGATAATTAACAAACCCCTGATGCAAAAGCATCAGGGGTTTAAAATTAATATGCTTTTCCCCAGTAAACCATGTGTTTAGCATCCCTTCCGCAGCAGATGCATTTATCTGAGATTTGCTCTTGCTTAAATGGGATGCATCTTGAAGATACACCAGCAACCTCTTTTAGCTTTTCTTCACAAGCCGTATCGCCACACCACATGGCTTTTATAAAGCCTGGTTTGTTTTGCGCTATATTTATAAATTCATCTAAAGTAGCAGCAGTATAGGTGTTTTCGTCCCTATGTTCTCTTGCACTGTTTAGCATAGAGCTTTGGATATCGTCAAGAAGTTCAACAACTTTAGTCTCAATTTCATCAATAGATACAAATGTTTTTTTCCCAGTGTCACGCCTTACAAGTACAACTTGGTTCTTTTCTATATCTTTTGGCCCTATTTCAAGGCGAACAGGGATGCCTTTCATTTCATATTCATTAAACTTCCAACCAGGCATTTTGTCGCTAATATCTATACCAACTCTTGCAACTTTTGATATTCTATCCTTAAGTTCTAGTGCTTTTTCTGTAACCCCTTCTTTGTGAAGAGCAATAGGCACTATCATAACTTGGGTTGGTGCAATCTTAGGAGGCAGTTTAAGACCGCTGTCATCACCATGTACCATGATTATTGCACCTATAAGCCTTGTGGTCATACCCCAAGATGTTTGATGGACATATTTAAGTTCTCCATTTTTATCTGTATATTGAATATTAAATGCCTTAGCAAAATTATCTCCGAAATTGTGTGAAGTACCGCTTTGCAAGGCTTTCCCATCATGCATCAAGCTTTCTATAGTATAAGTTGCATTTGCTCCGGCAAACTTTTCTTTTTCAGTTTTCTGTCCCTTTACTACAGGCATTGCTAAAACATTTTCACAAAAATCTGCATAAATATTTAGTATATCTATAGTCTCTTTTTGGGCTTCTTCCTCTGTTGCATGAGCAGTATGACCTTCTTGCCATAAAAACTCTGTTGTCCTTAAAAATGGACGAGTTGTTTTTTCCCATCTTACAACTGAACACCATTGGTTATACTTCTTTGGAAGGTCGTTATAAGATTGTATTATCTTTGCATAATGCTCGCAGAATAAAGTCTCAGATGTTGGACGAACACATAACTTTTCAGTAAGCTCTTCATCTCCACCATGAGTTACCCAAGCAACCTCAGGGGCAAAACCCTTAACATGATCCTTTTCTTTTTGAAGCAAGCTCTCAGGAATGAACATTGGCATATATACATTTTCATGTCCTGTTTCCTTAAACTTTTGGTCTAAAACCTTCTGTATGTTTTCCCAAATTGCATATCCATAAGGACGTATAATCATACATCCCTTTACACTTGAATAATCAGTAAGTTCAGCCTTTTTAACAATGTCAGTATACCATTTTGCAAAATCTTCATCCATCGGGGTTATTTCCTCAACAAACTTTTTTTGTTTACCCATTATATATATCCTCCTATTTATCTTTTAGGCTATGTTTTAAGTAAAGCGTTGATTTCAGGATATGTTGATTTACTGTAGCAGCGACTTAAATGCCTATTTTTATCCGCTTTACTTATTT
>DIRE01000041.1:26125-30700 GCA_002426575.1 Clostridiaceae bacterium UBA5444
AAAACCAACAGTTACTTAAAACATGGTCAATTTTTAAAATAAAAAAAGCCTCAATCCCAAATAGGGACCGAGACATCGGTGGTACCACCCTTGTTAATATATAAAAATATATTCACTCGAAATTAATAACGGCAAAGTACCGCTGCAGCCTACTATAATTTTCGGTGCAGAACTTAGAGGCTGGTTCAAAATTACACTTTAGAAGCTTTCCACCATTAGCTTCCTCTCTTTAAAAACTATAATATTTACTATTCCTCGTCATAGTAGTTTGTTATTGACTTGTTAATATGATGATAAAAGTTTAATTAGAAAATGTCAATACCAAGTTGCTGTATAATATTGGTTTTTTACAGTAGTTTGAAATAAACAAATTATTTTGGTATATTGTAAAAGTGAAAATAATAACTGGAGGAAATTTTCTATGGAACAAGGACCTAGCGTAAATACAAATACAACTAATTCAAAGCTTATTAAAGGGGGAGCAGGTTTTGGATTATTATCTGGTATCACATTTGCACTAAATGGAGTAATAATAGGAACAGCACTTACAATGGCTCCTTTTACATCAGGTACAAGTATCTATATAGCACCAATTGTGGCAGCTGCTATGAACGATACCATATCAGCGTTGTGGCTGCTTATATATAATATATCTTGTGGAAGATTTAAAGAAATAGTAAAAAGCATTAAGACTTATCCAGGGTTTATAGTATGCCTTGCAGCATTAATTGGAGGACCTTTTGCCATGGTAGCTTACTTACTTGCAATACAATTTGTAGGGCCTGCTTATGCCATGGCAATCTCTGCCTTAAGCCCAGTATTTGGATCTATATTGGCACGTATATTTTTAAAGGAAGAGATTAAAAGCCGTGTATGGCTTGGAATAATAATATGTGTAACTGGTGCTGTTTTAATTGGATATGTACCACCAGATGGGGGAAGCAATCCAAACTTTTATATTGGCATAGCATGTTCTTTTGCTGCAGCCTTAGGCTGGGGATCTGAAGGAGTACTATCTGCCCATGCAATGGAAAAGATTAATCCTAAAGTTGCTATAAATATTCGCCAAATAACATCTGGAATAGTATTTACAGCGGTTATACTTCCTTTGGTTTCAGGATTTGGAATATATGGAGAACTTTTAAGAACACCTGCTACTTTGCTTACTATATCTGCTGCAGCTTTAGCAGGGGCAGTTTCTTTTCTTTCATGGTATAGTGCAAATGGCATCTGCGGAGTAGCAAAGGGTATGGCTCTAAATATTACTTATGTCTTTTGGGGACTTATATTCTCTTACCTTTTTATGGGGGCTATACTTACTAAAAACTTAGTAGCAGGCGCCATACTAATTATTTTAGGTGTTATGCTTGTTGTTATAGATCCAGGAAATATAGACGAAATGGTTTAAGTGGTTTGAGTAAATGGCATGCAAAAAGTTTGAATATATTCCTCAAGTTAAACAATATAGTGTAAAAAAATTACTATAGTAAAAAAGTGTGTGAAAGAATAATACACTTTACTTATAAATTGGGTATAATATAGATGAGGTTACATTTAAAAAGGAGGGGCTTTTGTATGCTAACAAAGATA
Source organism: Clostridiaceae bacterium UBA5444 (assembly GCA_002426575.1). GTDB lineage: Bacteria > Bacillota > Clostridia > Clostridiales > Oxobacteraceae > UBA5444. Next base: position 27,716 of record DIRE01000041.1, read on the forward strand.
AAGATAGAGAACTTTAAATCATTTAAAAATCCAACTAGCATTGACTTTCAGAGTACAAATTATAAAATTTTAAGGGATACAAATGTTAATGATGAGGGAATATTAAAAGGAGCAATTTTTGTAGGTGGAAATGCAACTGGTAAAACTAATATTATTTTAGCACTAAAATTATTGCTTGATTTATTGTTTAGAGAAAAGCTAGTAAATATTGCTGAGTATAAGTGCTTGTTCTCCGAGAGTAGCAACATTAAACTATATTATCAATTCAATATTGATAAAAATATTATCAATTATAATATTGAATATGACTCTATAAGGAAGTTCATGGTAGAAAAGCTAATTTTGAATGATGATGTTATTCTAGAGAGGATTGGAAATAGTGGTAAAACTACAATTACAGAAACTAAAATACATGAAAACCTAGATAATCAGTCATTATTATTGAGGAGTATTTATTTTAACACGAAATTTAATAACTTTCCAGTATTAAAGAAGTGGTTTGATTTTATGAAAAACTCAATTTATCTTGATGCAGCTGAAAGAGTAAGGACAAATGTTATGAACAATCATTTAGGGATAAGGGAATACCTAGACGATAATGGCGTTGAACAGATAAATCAATTCTTTAAACAATATAATTTTGAGCAGGCAATTGAGTATTGCAAAAGAAGCGAAGGAAATTTGATTTCAATTGAGACTTCAGAAAATAAAGATGTATTTTTTAAAAGGGAAGGAATTGGAGAACCTATACCATATTTCATGGAATCATTGGGGAATAAGAATCTTATAAATATGCTGCCATCATTTTTTCATGTAATAAAAAACGGTGGCATGTTAATTATAGGTGAGTTTAGCAGCGCCTTTCATAATGAACTAGAGGAGCTGCTTATAAGATATTTTATGGAAAACTCTACAAATTCCCAGATATTTTTGGTTTCACATTCTACTAATCTACTATCAAATAGCATTTTTAGGCCTGACCAAGAATATGCTGTAGAATTTCATGGTAAAGACGGAAGTGTAATAAATAGGTTTTCAGACGAAAGACCGAGAGAGGCTCAAAATATTGAGAAGATGTATATAAGTGGAGTATTCGGTGGAAAGCCCGTGTATGAAAATGAGGAAAATTAGTATAGCTAGCAGTAATAAGCGCATAGGAAAAGTATTATTTATTGTCGAAGGGATTAAAACAGAAATAAATATATTGCATAAAATCTTTACCAATATATTTGATTACCAGTATGAAAAGCTGGATAGGCTTGATAGATATAGGCCATACAATAGAAAAGAGAACCCATTATCTTCGATATTTGTTATTAATACAGAAGAGTCAAATATTAAGGACATAAAGGATGCTAATGGATATTTAGATGATCTGTTTATAAGATTAATTAATGAATATAGATTTCCAGTTGATAAAGCAGCTATATACTATATCTTTGATAGGGATAACAAATCAAATACTGATAAAGTTATAATCCAGGAGTTATTATACAAACTTAACAACTCGAGAGAAAGTAATGAGGATTATGATAAACAGGGATTATTGCTATTAAGCTATCCATCTGTTGAAAGCTTTGTAGCAGCAAACTATATAAAAGACTCTTTTGAAATTGGGATTGATACCGGTAAAGAGTTAAAACAATATCTTAATGCTCGAAACATTAACTATCAAAAAATAAATAGAGACACTTTTAAATTAGCTGCTGAGGAAATGGATAAATCGTTAAAATGCATGGGCATAACTGAATATGACTTAGATGATTTTAGAGACACAAACTTAGAAATATTTGATTATCAAGAACATAATTATGAAAAAAATAAGGAATATAGAATTTTTAGTTTGGTATGTTTAGCATTAATTGATTTGGGTTTAATAATTATAGAGGATTAAATAAATCTTTAGGAAAGTCTGTTGCCCAATTAACAAAATAGTTAGTTGGACAACAGACTTTCTCATTTCAACACACTACCTATGGCCTTCATTTCATCCCCTGTAACTGCAATCATAAAAAGACCTCCTTTACCTATACTGCATATTAAAGTATAATATTGAGGATAATATTGCGATTGATAAAAAACAATGTATTTGATAATATAAGATGAAACATAATATGTTATGAAGTATAATGGGCGTTTAAAGCATCTTATATGTAAATACGTGACCTTTAGATAAGGGGGATGAGGTTATGGCTAGAGATAGAGAGTACTATAACTCACTTATTAAAAGGGGACTTTACTCTTTGACCTATATAGTTTTGAGCTCTTTATATCCTTTAACAAACAAATTAACTGGAAGAGAGAGAGAACTTACAACGGCTTTAGATAATATGATTCCTTTTAATAAATATTTTATATACCCATATGTATATTGGTATCTTTATGTTGCAGCATTTTTTATATACTTCCTTTTATGTGATGAAGAGAATTATTATAAAATGCTTATATCATTAAATGTTGGTGTAGTAATATCATATATGATATATATAATATTTCCAACAACAGTACCAAGACCTAACTTTGATCCTGGAGGGGGCTTGGTAGGATTCCTGTTTAAATTTGTATACAGCAATGACAATCCTTATAATTGCCTGCCAAGTATACATGTATTAAATACTATGACAATAGCAATCTATGTGCAGAAAGACAAGCTGCACCTTAGTAAGACTATAAAAATACTATCTATAATAAGTGCAATCCTTATAATATACTCAACATTTGCTATAAAGCAGCATGTTGTACTTGATGCTATAGCAGGAACTGCTCTTTCATTTGGTATATATGGAGCTCTGCACTTAAAGCCTTACCTTGCAAAGAAAAAAAGTATGCAGGAGGTTTCCAACGTACAATAGGTTTAGTATTTTGGCTATGTTTTTAGTAACTTAGTAAGGTACTAATGTCAGGATATGTTGATTTGATTTGCTGTAGCAGCAACTTAAATGCCCATTTTTATCCTTTTTGTTTATTTAGAGAAAAATAGGCATT
>DIRE01000041.1:30895-76638 GCA_002426575.1 Clostridiaceae bacterium UBA5444
CGGAAGTCAATCAAATCAACATAGTCGGTTTAAAAACCAACAGTTACTTAAAACACAGCCAGCATTTAAAATATGAAAAAGAGGTGGTAGAGTGTTTCAGAACTTTGATATAGTAAGTATTTTAATCAAACTTCCAGGCATACTTATAGGATTTACATTTCATGAATATGCTCATGCATATTTTGCTACTAAATATGGAGATCCAACTCCAGGGGCTCAAGGCAGGCTTACAGTAAATCCGTTAGCTCATATAGATATATGGGGATTATTGATGGTTTTATTTGTTGGGTTTGGATGGGCAAAACCAGTTCAAACTGACCCATCAAGGTATAGCGGAAATGTAAGGAAAAAGGATATGATAGTATCTTTTGCAGGCCCTGCCACCAATTTTGTTATAGCATTATTTACAGCCATAATAATAAAAGTTTTACTTGCGGCAGGACTATTTTCTAATATGAGTCATAATAATGCAAAAATACTTGGTGCAATGCTTACTTATATAGTATTAGTAAACTGCATGTTATTTGTGCTAAACATATTCCCAATACCACCACTTGATGGATTTCATATAGTTGCGAACCTTCTTCCAACTAGTTCATATAAGTTTGTGTATTTTATGGAAAAATGGGGTTCTATAATACTTTTTGTATTTATATTATCTCCATTGTCGGATTATATAATAGGTAGGGGTACAAGTTATGTGTATGGATTTATACAAATGATAACAGGTATTATATAAAGCAACTGTATAGTTGATAAAATAATAACACAACAGATAAGAACCCGCTTTAAATAAGCGGATTCTTATCTGTTATATAACATGATTGCGCCTGTTATACTAAAAAAAATGTACCATAAAGCACATTTATATACTTTACTTAGTTCAATTATGATATAATAAACTTTGACGAATGTATAGTTTTTTATACATAGATTGTCCATATAGTGGACACAAAACAGTACGAGGAGGAAATAATATGGCAAAAGTTATGAAAACCATGGATGGAAATGAAGCTGCTGCATATGTATCATACGCCTTCACTGAAGTGGCAGCAATTTATCCTATAACACCATCATCAACCATGGCAGAACATGTAGATGAGTGGGCAGCCCATGGAAAGAAAAATGTTTTTGGTCAGACTGTAAAAGTTACAGAAATGCAATCAGAAGCAGGTGCTGCAGGAGCAGTTCATGGCTCACTATCAGCAGGTGCATTAACAACTACGTATACTGCATCGCAAGGTTTACTTTTGATGATACCAAATATGTATAAAATAGCAGGCGAATTATTGCCTGGAGTATTCCATGTATCAGCAAGGGCACTTGCAGGACATGCATTATCAATATTTGGTGACCATTCAGATGTAATGGCATGCAGACAGACAGGATTTGCATTACTTGCATCAGGAAGTGTACAAGAAGTTATGGATATTGGTGGAGTTGCTCATCTTACAGCAATTAAATCAAGGGTACCTTTCGTGCATTTCTTTGATGGATTTAGGACATCTCATGAAATACAAAAGATTGAAGAGATAGATTATAAAGATTTTGCAAAGCTTATTGATAAGGATGCTCTAAAAGCATTTAGAGAAAGGGCATTAAACCCTGAACACCCAACCGTAAAAGGAACAGCTCAAAACCCAGATATATTCTTCCAAGCAAAGGAAGCTTCAAACAGGTTCTATGATGCAGTTCCAGACATGGTTAATGAATATATGAGAGAAATTGAAAAGCTTACTGGAAGGTCATATCATCCATTTGATTATTATGGAGATCCTGAAGCTGAAAATGTAATAGTTGCAATGGGTTCTGTATGCGATGTTACAGAGGAAGTTGTAGATTACTTAATAGCAAAAGGAGAAAAGGTTGGACTGCTTAAAGTTCATCTATATAGACCATTCTCAGCAAAGTACTTCTTTAATGTAATGCCAAAATCCGTTAAGAGGATTGCTGTATTAGATAGAACAAAGGAAAGCGGAGCACTTGGAGAGCCACTATACCAAGATGTATGCACAATTTTCTTTGACTCAGATATAAGGCCATCTATAGTAGGCGGACGTTTTGGACTTGGTTCAAAAGATACAACACCAGATCAGATTGAAGCAGTATTTGCAAACTTAAAGGCAGATAAACCAAAGAATCACTTTACAATAGGAATAGTTGATGATGTTACAAATCTATCACTACCTGTTAAAGATGATATAAATACAACTCCAGAAGGAACAATACAATGCAAATTCTGGGGACTTGGATCAGATGGTACCGTAGGTGCAAATAAGAGTGCTATTAAGATTATTGGAGATAACACAAATCTTTATGCTCAAGCTTATTTTGCATATGACTCCAAGAAATCTGGCGGAGTTACAATGTCTCACCTTCGTTTTGGTAAAAAGCCTATAAAGTCACCATACCTTATTCATCAGGCAGACTTTATTGCATGCCATAACCAGTCATATGTATATAACTATAATGTACTTGACGGGCTCAAGAAAGGTGGAACGTTCCTATTAAACTGCATATGGACTCCTGAGGAAGTTGAAGAAAAATTACCAGCATCAATGAAGAAATATATTGCAGAAAATGATATTGGTTTCTATACTCTAGATGCAGTTCATATTGCAAGTGAAATTGGACTTGGCGGAAGAATAAACATGATAATGCAGGCAGCATTCTTTAAGCTTGCTAATGTTATTCCTATAGATGAGGCAATTGATTATTTGAAAAAAGATGTTGTAACCCTTTATGGTAAAAAAGGGGACAACGTAGTTAGAATGAACCATGCTGCAATAGATAGAGGAGTTAAGGAATTAGTAAAGATTAATGTTCCAGAGACATGGAAGAATCTATCTAGCGAAGATGAAGCAGCAGCAGAAAAAGACGTACCAGACTTTATTAAAGACATTGTAGTTCCTATGAATAGACAAGAGGGAGATAAGCTTCCTGTTAGTGCATTTGTAGGCAGAGAAGATGGTACATTCCCACTAGGAACTGCAGCATATGAAAAACGTGGTATAGCAGTTAAAGTCCCTGAATGGACTAAAGAAAATTGCATACAGTGTAACCAATGCGCATATGTATGTCCTCATGCAGCAATTAGGCCTTTCCTAATTAATGGAGAGGAAGCTAAAAAAGCACCAGAGGGTTTTGAAACACTTAAAGCAATGGGAAAACAATTTGAAGGATTATCATTCAAGATACAAGTAAGTCCACTTGATTGTACTGGCTGCGGAAACTGTGCACAAGTTTGCCCAGCTAAGACAAAGGCTCTTACTATGAAACCTATTGAAACTCAACTTGAAGTTCAAAGCAAGAATTGGGAGTTTGCAACCACATTAGAGGCTAAGGACGACTTAATGAGTAAAGAAACATTAAAAGGAAGCCAGTTTGCACAGCCATTACTTGAGTTCTCAGGGGCATGCGCAGGCTGCGGAGAGACACCATATGCTAGACTTGTAACTCAGCTATTTGGTGACAGGATGATGATATCAAACGCAACAGGATGCTCATCAATTTGGGGTGCTAGTGCTCCTTCAACTCCATACTGCACAAATGCAGAGGGCAAAGGACCTGCATGGGCTAACTCATTATTTGAAGATAACGCAGAGCATGGATATGGAATGTTCATGGCAGTTACACAAATTAGGGCAAAATTACTTGACTTAATGAAAGAAGCAGTAAACCTAAATATCTCTGATGAACTTAAAGAAGCTATGAATCAGTGGATGGAAGGCATGAATGATGCAAAAGAGTCAAAATCTGCAGCATATAAGATGCTTCCACTACTTGAAAAATATGAATCAGAACCAGTAATAAAAGAAATAATTGAAAAGAAAGATTATCTAGTCAAGAAGTCTCAATGGATATTCGGTGGAGACGGATGGGCATATGATATAGGATTTGGCGGACTTGACCATGTTCTTGCATCTGGAGATGATGTAAATGTTCTAGTATTTGATACAGAAGTTTACTCAAATACTGGCGGACAGTCCTCAAAATCAACTCCTACAGCTGCTATAGCTAAATTTGCTGCATCAGGCAAGAGGGTTAGAAAGAAGGACCTTGGCATGATAGCAATGAGTTATGGATATGTATATGTAGCTCAAGTTGCAATGGGAGCTGACAAGAACCAGCTTATAAAGGCAATGAATGAAGCAGAAAAATATAAAGGACCATCACTTATAATTGCATACGCTCCATGTATTAACCATGGAATAAAGACAGGAATGGGTACAGCACAACAAGAGATGAAGAAAGCAGTTGAGTGCGGATACTGGCACCTTTACAGATACAACCCCGAACTTAAAGAGCAAGGCAAGAATCCATTTACAATGGACTCAAAAGAACCTAAGGGCTCATTTAGAGACTTCCTGCTTGGAGAAGTTCGTTATGCATCACTACTTAAGGCTTTCCCAGATGAGGCTGAAGAGCTATTTAAGAAGGCTGAAGAAGATTCAAAAGTAAGATATGCAAGCTATTTAAAGATGGCTGAATAATAGAAAATGCAGACCGCAAGGTCTGCATTTTTTATTATTCTTTTTCAATATAAAGTATTCCAACAGTTTTTTTGCCGCAATGGGTTGCAATTACGCACCCAGCGTTGGTTATAAGTAGCTCGTCAATATCAAGAGCTTTTGATAGCCCCTCTTTTAAATATTCAAGATCATTTTCAGGTGTATATGAATGAGTAATAAAAACTCTATGAGGGTCTATTTTATCCTTTTTCATTAAGGTGCTTCTTAAAAGTCCATTTAAAACATTTTTCCTTTTTCCCTTAAACTTTTCTCCTACAGTCATCGTGCCGTTTTCAACAACAATCCTAGGATGGATTTTAAATACTGAGCCAGCCCATTTAGCAAGGGATGAGCATCTCCCGCCCATATAAAGATGGGTTAGAGTATCTATTACAAAAGAGCATTTAACCCTTGGTACAACCTTTAATGTCTTTTCATATACTGTCTTTGCATCTAAGCCTGCCATGGCATATTCTGCAGCTTGAAGGGCCACAAGACCTACACCAGAGGATAGATTTCGAGAATCAACTACATATACCCTACCAGCATCAAATTCTGAGGCTGCTATTCTTGCATTTTGCACTGAACAAGAAAGCTCTGAAGATATTCCCACATACACAATATCGTATCCGTCCTCAATCCATGGTTTAAAGGCATTTACAAAATCTGTTGGAGTTGCAGCTGAGGTAGTTGGCAGTTTACCTTTTTCTTTAATTATTTTATATAGCTTATCTTCATTTATTTCTATACCATCTTTATAGCTTTCATCATCAAACAAAACATGTAACGATATAATTGATAGATTAAACCTGTCAATAAGTTCTTTTGACAGGCTTGCAGTACTGTCTGTAAAAATCTTAACCGGGTCCATGTAATACCTCCAAAATAACAAGATTTTAAATATAATTGCATAAACATAATGATACTATTAACATAAAATTAAATCAAATAAAAAGGTAGGGGAATAAACGGGCGTATTGCCATCTATCTCCTACCTATAATATTCTATTCAAAGGTTATTATTCTATATAGTTATTTTCTATTCATCATGTTTTCTAAATCTTCTTCTACAGTTCCAGTTAAATGCAGATTGAAGTTATCTTGAAGCACTTTTAATACTCCAGGTGTAATAAACTCTGGTGGTTTAGGCCCTATATATACATCTTTTAATCCAAGGCTAAATAATCCAAGCAGTATTGCAACAGCTTTTTGCTCAAACCAGGAAAGTACAATTGTAAGTGGAAGATCAGCAATCTCACAGTTAAAAGCTTCTGCAAGAGCTGCAGCAATCTTTACAGTTGAAATAGAGTTATTGCACTGTCCAAGGTCAATATATCTTGGAATATCAGTTCCTGGTACATTTCCAAAATCTATATCATTAAACCTAAACTTGCCGCAGGATGTTGTCATGATTACGCAGTCCTTTGGGAGAGCTAGTGCAAGGTTTCTGTAATAATCTCCGCCGTATCCTGGAGCGTCACACCCTGCAATTACAAAGAACCTCTTTATCTTACCAGACTTTACTGCATCCACTATTGCAGGTGCAATAGATAAAACAGTCTCATGATGGAACCCTGTAACTAATGTTTTATCTGATTCCATATGAACCTCTGGAAGAGACAATGCTTTTTCAATTAATGGAGTAAAATCATTTCCTTGAATCTTAGTAACTCCTTCAAGCCCTGCCACATCGTAGGAGAACATCCTATCTGCATAAGAACCTTTAACAGGCATTACACAGTTTGTTGTAGCAAGTATTGCGCCCTTGAAATCTTCAAATAACTTTCTTTGGTCAAACCAAGACTTACCTATATTGCCCTTTAGGTGAGGGTACTTCTTTAGAGCTGGGTAGCCATGAGCTGGAAGCATCTCTGAATGGGTATATATATTTATTCCCTTTCCCTCTGTCTGCTTTAATAGCTCCTCTAATGCAAGTAGATTGTGGCCTGTAACTACAATTGCCTTTCCCTCTACCTTATTTTCACTTACAACTGCAGGCTCAGGTATTCCAAGCCTATCCGTATGAGCCTTATCTAATAGCTCCATTACCTTTATGGCAGCAGAACCTACCTTTAGAGTCATATTAATATGTTCTTGCAGATTAAAATTAACATTTGTTAATGTAAAATACAATGCCTCTTGGGTTATACCATCAACCTCAGAATCTATTGCGCCAAGCTCTCTTGCATGAGTTGCATAAGCAGCAACACCCTTTAAACCAAATATAATTGTATCTTGAAGGCTTGCTAAGTCCTCATTCTTTCCGCATACACCAACCTTTGTACAGCCGCCTTTTGGTGTTTGTTCGCATTGATGACAAAACATTTAAATTCCTCCCTTTATTTTTATTTATACTAATAAAAGTATTTTTTAATTAATATATTTATAATAAAACATTTTGAAATATAAATCTGTGATTTACATCACAGATTTAGGTGATAACTCAATCCAAAAGTGGCAGGCATTTTTGAATTGAGTTATGGCAGAAGTTACCTTAACTTAACGGAAAAGTGGCAGGCACTTTTTTGTTGAGGTATGCCAAAGAATGCCAAACCTAAAAAGGAAGGTGGCAGGCACTTTCCTTTGAGTTAAGAGGGGGAGACTCTGTGAATGTATTAGTTACAGGGGGCGCGGGTTTTATTGGATCGCATATAGTAGATATGCTGATTAAAGAGGGGAACAAGGTTTCTATAATAGATAGTCTAGTCCATGGCAGATTAGAAAATATAAATGGCGAAGTTAACTTTTATAATATGGATATAAGAGATAGCAATGTTTCAAATGTATTTGAAATAGAAAGGCCTGATATGATAATACACGAGGCCGCACAAATAAGCGTTGAAAAATCAATAAAAAATCCAATATACGATGCTGATGTCAACATAATAGGAACTCTGAATATACTAGAGAATATAGCAAAATTTAAAACCCAAAAGATAATATATCCATCCTCAGCAGCAATATATGGAGAGCCAAAATACCTTCCAATACGTGAGGATCATCCACATAATATGGAATCTGGATACGGAATATCAAAGAATACTATAGAGCAATACCTTGAGGTTTATAAAAAGTTATATGGAATAGATTATACAATACTTTGCTATTCAAATGTATATGGGCCAAGGCAGGATAGTCTAGGCGAGGGAGGAGTAGTATCAATATTTTGCAAAAGATTATTATCAAATAAGGTGCCTTATATATTTGGGGATGGAGGGCAAACAAGGGATTTTGTATATGTAAAAGACGTGGCAAGGGCAAACATAATGGCCATGAAAGATAAAGGCAGCAACTTTTACAATGTTTGCTCAAACACTGAAACATCAATTAATGAGCTGCTTGACATAATGAGCAAAATAGAGGGGGAAAAAATATTGCCTGTCCACCTTCCTAAAAGGGGAGGAGATATAAGGTGCAGTGTTATGACATATGAGAAAATAAACAAAGAGGTGGGCTGGCAGCCATCATATAGCCTTATAGATGGGTTAAAGCAAACCTTTGAATATTATAGAAAAATTTAGAAGGAGAATTAAATGGAGCAGAGGACAGCATATCAGTCTATTGATGTTAATAGAGATTATTATAGGTATAATGATTTAGATTTAAGCAGGGTAAAAGCTTTTATGAGGTTTAAAAGGGTTACTGATATTATTTTAAGCTTAATAGGGCTAGTATTTGCAATACCCATTATGCTTACATTTGGATTAGCGATTAAATTAGAATCAAGGGGATGCATTTTTTATAAGCAGAAAAGGCTTGGTAGGTTTAGTAAAACGTTTACAATTTTTAAAATGAGGTCAATGGTAAAAGATGCAGAGAAGGATGGCCCTAAATTGGCTGATAAAAATGATTGCAGGGTTACAAAAGTAGGCAGGTTCATGAGAAAAAAGAGGATTGATGAGCTGCCCCAGCTTTTTAATATATTGATTGGGGATATGAGTATAGTAGGGCCAAGGCCTGAGAGGCCTTCATTTACATATGAATTAGAGAAAGAGATACCAGGGTTTGTAAATAGACTAAAAATAAAACCAGGGCTTACAGGGCTTGCCCAGATAAATGGTGGGTATGACATAACCCCTGAGGAGAAGTTGAAGTTTGATTTAATATATATTGCGAATATGAACATTTTAATGGATTTGAGAATAATGCTCAAAACGATAATCATAGTATTAAATGGAAGTGGAGCTAGATGATGATATCATAATAGATCGGGGGTGGATATTGTGTTTGAAGGCAAAACATTGTTAATTACAGGGGGAACAGGATCTTTTGGCAATGCAGTGCTCAAAAGATTTTTGAACCATGATGTAGGGGAAATACGCATATTTTCAAGAGATGAAAAAAAGCAAGAGGACATGAGAATTAGGTTTAGGGACAGTAAGATAAAGTTTTATATAGGTGATGTAAGGGATTACAAAAGTATAAACGCTGCAATGAAAGGGGTAGACTATTGTTTCCATGCAGCAGCATTAAAGCAGGTACCATCCTGTGAGTTTTATCCACTAGAAGCTGTTAAAACAAACATACTAGGTACCCAAAATGTACTTGATACAGCCCTTGAGAATAATGTTAAAAAGGTTATTGTGCTTAGCACTGATAAAGCAGTATATCCAATAAATGCAATGGGAATATCAAAGGCAATGATGGAGAAGATTATGGTTGCAAAATCAAGGCTTACCGAAGAGGGAAGAACCATATTTTGCGCTACAAGATATGGAAATGTATTAGCATCAAGAGGGTCCGTGGTTCCACTGTTTATTAAACAGATTAAAGATGGGCAGCCAATAACTATAACTGATCCTAATATGACAAGGTTTCTAATGTCTTTAGATGAGGCAGTGGATTTAGTTGTATATACATTTTTAAATGGGCGGCAGGGGGATATATTTATACAAAAATCTCCCGCGTCCACAATAGGAGATTTAGCAAAAGCATTAATAGAGATTCTAAACCTTGGCGGTGAGATTAAAATAATAGGAACAAGACATGGAGAAAAAAGATATGAAACACTATTAACTAGAGAAGAGATGGCAAAGGCTGTAGACATTGGCAGGTATTTTAAGATACCTGCGGATAATAGAGATTTAAACTACAATAAATATTTTTATGAGGGAGACTCTTCAATATCTGAATATGAGGATTATAACTCAAGCAATACTAAAAGATTAAATATAGAGGAGATAAAAGAGAAATTATTAAGTCTAGATATTATAAAAAATGAGATTGCAAAAGGATAGGGGGAGCATATGAAAAATGTACTTGTAACTGGAAGCAATGGATTTATAGGAAAGAACTTAATTGAAGCATTAAATAGAAAAGAAGATGTATGCGTAAAATGCTTTGACAGAGAAGATACCACAGATACACTGGTGGGTTTAATAAAAGATGCTGATTTTATATACCATATTGCAGGAGCTAATAGGCCAAAAAAAATAGAAGAGTTTGAGGCTGTAAATGTAGACCTTACTCAAAAGATAGTAGATATTTTAGCTACCTACAATAAAAAGGCGCCGATAGTATATACATCCTCCATACAAGCAGGTAAAGATAATCCTTATGGGAAAAGCAAAAAAAGAGGGGAGGATATACTCATTAAATACAGCGTGGAGAACAATGTGCCAATATATATATACAGGCTCTTAAATGTATTTGGGAAGTGGGCTAAGCCAAATTATAATTCTGTTGTTGCAACATTTTGTTATAACATAGCTAGGAATATAGAAATTGAGATATCAGACCCTAAAACAGAATTAGAGCTTATATATATAGATGATTTAGTGGAGGAGTTTTTAAAGGCAATTGAAAGAGAGGGCAAATATAGCGAAAACTACTTTTTCAAAATAGATACCACATTTAAAATAACCCTCAAAAGATTAGCTGAGGTGATATATGAATTTAAGAATATAAAGGGCACTCAAATAGTACCTGACATGTACGATAGATTTACAAGATGCCTTTATGCAACCTATCTATCCTGTGTAGATAAAGATGAATTACACTACGAATTAGACACAAAGTCTGATAATAGGGGGCAGCTTACTGAAATTATAAAATCAAGACATTTTGGCCAAATATTTATATCAAAATCTAACAAAGGGGTTATAAGAGGAAACCATTATCACAACACAAAGATAGAGAAATTTTGTGTAATAGAAGGGAAGGCAGTAATTAGGCTTAGAAATATATTTAGCAATGATTCAGAGAAGATAAATTACTATGTTTCAGGAGATAAAATAAAAATAGTAGATATACCTCCAGGGTATACTCATTCCATAGAAAATCTATCAGATGGAGAGCTTATTGTTTTGTTTTGGGCGGATGAGATATTTAACCCGTGCGAGCCTGACACATACTTTAAGGAGGTTTAGGTCGTGACGACTATTAGGAAGTTAAAAGTCATGACAATAGTAGGCACAAGGCCTGAGATTATAAGGCTCTCATCAGTTATTAAAGCATTTGACAAATACTTTGACCATATACTTGTACATACAGGGCAAAACTGGGACTATGAATTAAATGAGATTTTCTTTGAGGATCTAAAATTAAGAAGGCCTGATTACTTTTTAGACTCTGCATCATACGAGGGAAACTTAGGACAAACAATGGGAAATATAATATCCCTATCCTATAACGTTCTAAAAAAGGAGATGCCTGATGCCTTGCTTATATTAGGGGACACAAACAGTGCCTTAAGCACAATATCAGCAAAGAGGCTAAAGGTAGCAATATTTCATATGGAAGCCGGGAATAGATGCTTTGACCAAAATGTACCTGAAGAGATTAATAGAAAGATTGTGGACCATATAAGCGATGTAAACTTACCCTACACAGAACACAGCAGAAGATATTTAATCGATGAGGGTATAAGAAAGGAGCATATATTTGTTACAGGCTCCCCAATGCCAGAGGTTATATATGAAAACATAAAATATATAGAAAATAGCAATATATTAGAGAACATGAGCCTAGAAAAAGATAAATATATATTAGTAAGCGCCCACAGAGAAGAAAATATTGATAACATAAAAAGGCTAAACTCACTTGCAGAATCATTAAACACTGTAGCGGGAATATATAATATGCCTATTATATATTCAACTCATCCAAGAAGCCTAAATGCAATAAACAGAGAGAAAATCAAACTAAATCCCGCAATTAAAATAGCAAAGCCTTTTGGATATTTTGATTACAACAAGCTTCAGCAAAACGCATACTGCGTATTATCAGACAGCGGGACGTTAAGCGAAGAATCAGCCATACTAAAATTCTCAGGGGTCTTAATAAGGGACAGCACAGAACGCCCTGAAGTTTTAGACAAAGGCTCCATAATAATTGGCGGAATAAATGCCCAAGGCATAATACAATCCATAAACCTAAGCAGACAAATAAACCACCCAAAAGATTCTCCACTCCCCCCAGACTACACCGACAAAAACGTATCCCAAAAGGTGGTCAAAATAATCCAAAGCTACACAAATATAATAAACCAACGTATCTGGCAAAAGCAACCATAACTTAAAAAAGAAGGTGGCAGGCGCCTCACCGTTTAGCTTTGCCAAGAAGTGCCATAACTCAACGGAAACTGCCTGCCACCTTCCCGTTGAGTTATGCCAAAGGTTACCTTAACTAAACGGAAAACTGCCTGCCAGTTTTTTGTTTAGTTATGACATTAGTTACCATAGGAGGGGCTATGAGAAATATATTGTTTTTGTCATTAAATATAGATGAGGCAAATAATGCTGATTTGTATCGGCAGCTGGTAAATAAAATGAGCAGCAGGGATAAGGTGTTTGTAGTGACATTACAGGGCGATGCAAGCAAAGGGGAAGAGGTTGTGTTTAGGAGAAATTTAGTGATAATAAAGGTGAGAAGCGGGAAGATGTATGGGGTTAATTTTATAAAAAAGGGAATAACCAGTTTGAGGATTCCTAGAAACTATATTAATGCAATAAAAAGTTACCTATACAATACTAAATTTGATCTGGTCGTATGCCCAACCCCTACTATTACATTTGAAAAGGTAATTAGATATGTAAAAAAAAGAGATAACCCGAAGGTGTATCTAATATTAAGAGATGTGTTTCCCCAGGCTGCTTGGGATCTTGGAATAATGAAAAGCAGGTTGTTATATGGGTACTTTAGGATAATAGAAAAAAGGCTTTATAGCCTGCCGGATAAAATAGGGGTTATGAGCCCTAGGCAGATAGAATATACGGTGCGCCATAACAAGAACGTGGATAGAGAAAAGTTAGAATGTCTTCCCAATTGGGTGGACTTAGATGAGCTTTACTCATATGAAGATGGTGCAGATGCTGACATTTACGATATATTTAATATTAAAGATAAAATAATAGCCTTTTATGGCGGGAATATGGGACTTCCTCAGGAGATTCCATTTCTATTAGAGCTTATACAAAGGTATAAAGACAGAGATGACATAGTGTTTATAATGGTTGGGAAGGGAACTGAGAGAGAAAAAATAATTAAAATGAAGGAATCCATGAAGCTGGATAACTTAATTATAAAAGACTATATAGAGTACAGCCTATATTCAAAACTTCTAAAAAAATGCGATATAGGCCTTGTTAATCTAAATAGAAAGTTCACCGTTCCAAATTCTCCTGCAAAGCTTACAAGCTATTTTGCAGCAGGAGTTCCCGTACTTGCAGCGGTAGATTCTAATAACGACTTAATTGAGATCTTGGATAAATACAAAATGGGACTAGGATCCGTAACAGGGGATTTAGAATCCTATATTAAAAACTTTGAAACACTTATAAATAATAAAAATCTTAGAGAAGAAATGGGCGAAAACGGCAAAAAATATGCAAAGGAATATCTTGACGTAAATATAGCATATAAAAAGATAATGAACTGCCTGCCACCTTCCCGTTAAGTTATGCCAAAAGTTTCCGTAACTAAACGGAAACTGCCTGCCACTTTTTTGTTGAGTTATGCCAGAAGTTACCTTTTAAAATAAATATTTTGGAGGAAATATGTGTGAGGATTATGTGAGCGTAAGCGTAATTATACCTTACTATAACAGTGAAGGCACCATAATTAGGGCCTTAGAATCTGTAATAAACCAAACCTATAAAGACTTTGAGATCATATTAATAGACGATGGATCTTATGATAATTCCTATAAAAAAGTTGAAAAATTTATGAGTAGCCACAAAGATTTTAAAATAAAAAACCTTCATCAAGGAAACTATGGCCCATCAAAGGCAAGAAACTTAGGAGTAAAATGTGCGGAAGGAGAATATATAGCCTTTCTTGATTCAGATGACAGCTGGGATAGAAACAAACTAGATATTCAAATGGAGTACCTTAAAAAGAACAAAGATATTGCCATACTAGGTTCAGACCACAATATAGTAATAGAAAATAAAGTATATAAAAAAAGCAAAGACACAGGGAAGTTTATAGGGGTTAGCTTTTATAAAAAGCTTTTCAAAAACTATTTTGCTGCACCTACAGTGGTTATAAAAAAAGAGGCGTTTGAAGATGTTGAGGGGTTTAATGAAACTCAAAGGTATGCAGAGGATCCCCTTTTATATTCTAAAGTACTTAGAAAGTACAAAGGGGGAAAGATAGAAAGCCCCCTAGTTAATATATACAAAAACCTTTATGGGGATTCTGGGCTTTCTTCAAATTTAAAAAAGTGTCAGGCCTCAGAGATTAGAAACTTTAAACTTCTGAGGGATGAAAACCCCAAATACCATAAAAAAATAGGCTATATGCTTTATATATTTGTAATATTATTCTCATACATTAAATACATTAGAAGAGTGGTCATAGTCTATATAAGAAGCAGAGAGAGGCATTAGCATGAAAACCATAATATATCTGACAGATTTTATAGAAGGAAAATCTAATATAGCATCAGTAAGATACGAAGGCCTAATGTCCATACTAAGCAAAAAGTACAATATGGTAGTTGTTAACAATAAAAAGTATGAAAATAAAAACACCATATACTCAACTAAAAACTTTAAGTTTGATACCGTAACCTCAAAATATGAAAACCTGTGGACAACAAAAAAGGAAAAAAGGGTTAGCACTATTGAAAGGCTAATTAGAAAATGCAAACCTTTTATGATTTTATGGAGAAATATTTGCAGAAGCCAAATTATATTTAACATTAAAAATAGGAATATGTATAAAACTCTTTTTGATTATATGTATAAAAACAATATATACAAAATAATTGCAACGGTTCCAGATATACATATATTGTACATAGCAAAGGTTTTGAAAAACAAGTTCCCAAATACACCCATTATAGTTGAGGCTAGAGATATATTAAATTCTAATATAGGAGATGCAAACCCAATAAGGGCAAGGGTAAAGGCTGAGAAGATAATGCTCAAAAATGCAGATGGCATTATAGCCTTAACAGATGGCATAAGGGACTACTATATAAATAATTCAATAATGCCTTACAAAAACAAAATAACAACAATAACAAATGGATATAACCAAGAGGATTTTTTAAACATTGATGATAAAAAAATAGATTTAAATAGAAAGGATTTAAAAATAGCCCATATAGGGTCAATATATGCAGGAAGAAACATAAAGGATTTTATATTAGGACTTATAAAACTTAGCAATACATTATCTATAAATATAGAATTTGACCTAGTTGGATTTTTAGATGGGGAGGCAATAGAGGATATAGAAAGCCTAAAAGAAGATATAAATATGAGCAGGGTTAAAATAAATATAACAGGAACTAAAGATCACAAAGAGGCAATAGACTACCTAAATAAAGCGGACATAGCAGCAATCCTAACCCACAGGGAGGGAAGCTTTTATGCCATACCTGGGAAGGTATTTGAATACATTGGAAGCAGAACCCCCATAATTGCAGTAACTAAAGATTTTGAGCTTACTAAAATAGTGAATGGGAAATATGGAGAGTGTGCAGATCATAATAGTGAGGATATAAAAGATAAATTACTAAAAATAATAAATAAAGAATACGACTTTTCAGATAGAGAAGCCTATTCTAGGCAAATTCAGGCTAATAAAATAGATAAATTTATAAATAGTATATAAAAAGGTGGTGGCAATGTTTTATCATGGCTTTTTAAGCAGCAAGCCTTTGCTCTCTATAGAAATAATAATACTTCTGCTTTATGGAATACTTTTAATAATAAAGATAAATAATACCCAAAATTCCCTTATAGATATAAGACTAATCGCAATAATCTCATACATTCTATACAGCATATATACACCTGTTGTATATTTAATTTACAATAAATCCTATTATTTTAGGCTAGCACCATACCTTACAGCGTATAACTATTCAGATATTACAAAGACAGTATTTATTTCAATTCTATTTTTAATTGGGTTTTCAATTCCAATTATAGTATCTAAGGAAAGTAAGCAAGTCAAACCTAAAGAAGATAAGAATATAAAATACAAAAAGGCATCTTTTTATCTTTGGCTTATTATCTCCGTACTAGCATTTTTGTGGTATATATACCCCTACATATACCTAGGTCTAAAAGATGCATTAAACTACGACAGGGGATATAGGTACCTTCTTTTTACTAATATATATGACTCCCTAGGCGGCATATCAAAGATATTAAACCTAGCCTTGTCACAATACGTTATACTAATATCTTTTCCAATGCTTTTTAGAAGAATTTTATTAAATAAAGGCTGGGTAAAAGAAAAAATAATATTTTTTTTATACATAACCATTGTATGTATATTCTTTCTATTTATAGATGGGAGAAGAAGAGAGGTTATGTATATCATAATGATGTGCTTTTCCTACTATATAATATCCTCTAATAAAAAAATAAACTTAAAAGATATTATGAAGTATTCTATTTACTTAATACTTATTGCAGCATTTTTTATAAGCTACCAATACTTTAGGAACTATTTCACCCTAGCTGCTAAAGAGGGAGTAAAATATGCAATAGATGCCAAAAGGCAGCAGGATACAAGGCTTGACAAGGAATATAAGCTGTATGGAAATGAGTTTGGAATGGTATATGAAAACATACTATCTGCAGTTAAATATACACCTAAACCCATGCTAGGGAAAACATATATAGAAGCCATAATTGCCCCCATCCCTATTATAAATAGAATAATTTACTACAATGACCAAACCAAAATCCCGCTTATAGGCAAATGGTACTCGAAATTATACCCTAAAATATTTGACACTGGGGGAGGACTTGGCTTCTCACCAGCTGCTGAAAGCTACCTAAACCTAGGCTTTTTAGGGTGCATACTATACGGGATATTATTTGGATTTTTATTTAACGCCATATACTACAAGCTATGCAACAATACCTATGCCATATACTATTGCCTGCTTCTGCCTCAAGGGTGGAACTTTTCGAGGATTTCATCCCTTGGAGTTACAAAAGAGATATTTTGGTATGTTTTTTACTATATATTTTACAGCATTTTAATTGAGATCTTTGCAAGAGAAAGAAAGGAGTCTAAATTTAAAAATGAATAAAGTTAACTTGCCCCTTTTTCTACAAAAGCCAATTAGATTTATTTACTACTCCATACCTGATAAATACAGGCTTGGTCCTGTGTTTAGAGATACATATGAATTTCTACAAAAATCCCAGTGGTGGACAGAAGAAAAGCATAATGAATATCAGCTTGAAGAGATAAAAAGGCTAATAAGGCATGCCTATGATACTGTACCATATTATAAAAAGAAGTTTTACGAAGCAGGAATAATACCAAACTCTATACAAGACTTTGATGATATAAAAAAGATACCATATCTAACAAAAGAGGATGTACGCAATAATTTAGATGATCTTATATCTAAAAATTATAACAAAGATAAGCTAAAGGCCATTGTAACGGCTGGGACAACAGGGATACCGGTTAAAATATATGTAGATAGAAAGTATGATTTATCAAGAGAAAAAGCTTTTGTGGATCATATTTTTAAAAGGGTTGGATATAGAGCGGATAGGTACAACAAGTCTGCCGCACTTAGAGGGGATATTATAAAAAATGAAATATATGAATATAAAAACAGGATCCTAAACCTATCTTCATTTAAAATGACTAAGGACAATATCTTTAAATATATATATTTAATAGAAAAGTTTAACCCTCTATTTTTGTATGCATATCCATCCTCCATATCAATTATCTCTGATTATATTATTGAAAACAACATGAATTTAAACACCCCAAACCTAAAATCAGTAATATGCGCATCAGAGAATATATATGATTTCCAAAGAGAAAAGATTGAGAAGGCATTTAAGGTAAAAGCATTTAGCTTCTATGGTCAGGCAGAACATGTATCCATAGGGGGAGAGTGTGAAAAAAGCAGCTTCTACCACATGCAAAGCGAGTATGGATACACAGAGATAATAAATAAAGAGGGGGAGGATGCATCTTATGAAGACGAGGTTGGAGAGATAGTATCTACAGGGTTTAGTAATTATGCAATGCCATTTATAAGATATAAAACAGGTGATATGGCTATTTTCACTAATGAAAAATGCACATGCGGAAGGAATTATAAACTAATAAAAAGAGTAGAAGGAAGGAAAAGTGAATACTTTGTGGATAGAGATGGAAACAAAATTACACTTACACGATCCGATGAGGCACTTTGGAGGGTTAGCAATAGTATATTTACATTTCAATACATTCAAAATGAGCCTGGAGACGTAATACTTGAGATTGTTATTAAAAATGAATTTGGAAAACACGATTTAGAACTTATTAAAGAAGGCTTTAGAAAATTTTATCCCCAGTTTGATTTAGAAATAAAAATAGTGGGTAATATTGAGAGAACTGAAAGAGGAAAGCATATGTATCTAGTTCAAAATATTAAGTAGAAGGTCATAGATATGAAAATAGTAATTATAGGTCCATACCCACCTCCTTTTGGGGGTATATCTATCCATATTAAAAGGATGAGAATGTATTTACTTAAAAAAGGTATGAATGTATATATATACAACGAAATAAAAAACAGCAAACCCATATCAAATAACATATACCCTACAGGTTCATTTAAAAAATTCATGTTTAAAATACCATTTATAAAGGGTGATGTATTTCACTTCCACTCAATAGATATAAGAGTAAGAATGATACTTGGAATATACAAACTGTTTAACAAAAAGATAGTGCTTACAATCCACGGAGAAAGCCTAAATGAGCAGCTCCAAAATTCAAACTTTATAACCAAGAAAGTACTTTTAAAAAGTCTAAAATCCATGAACAAAATAGTTTGCGTAAACCAAAATATAAAAGACAATCTATCCAATTTAGGAATAAATAAAGAAAGGCTAATATGCATACCAGCATTTATTGCTCCAATTGAAGATATGAATGATGAAAAGCATATTTCCCGGGAAATATGGGACTTTGTAGATGGCAGCGAGTTTTTAATATGCGCAAATGGATGGATAAGGCTTGAAAACAATGAGGATATATATGGAATGGATATGCTAATTGAACTTATTAGTAAAATAAAAAACAGCGGGGTAAAGCTGATTATTGCACTACTTGGAGTTAAAAACCAAAGTGGAGAAGAAAAGGGCTACTACAAAGATTTAAAGAGCAGGATAGAATCATATGGCATAAAAAACAGAATATTTATCTATGAAGCAGAGGATACAGAGTTTTACCCAATACTTAAAAAAAGCAAGCTATTTATAAGGCCTACTAACCAAGATGGGGATGCAATATCAGTTAGAGAAGCCTTATATTTAAACATACCGACCCTTGCAAGTGATGCAGCATATAGACCTGACGGCTTCATATTATTTAAAAAAAGAGACATAGACGATTTGTATAAAAAGACAATTTATGCGATAGAAAACCATGAAGCATGCAAAGAAGAATTAAAAAATATACATATAGAAGATAACGCAGAGGCTCTTTATAAAGTATATAATGAGCTTTCGAATATTTAGGAGGTTTAGATGGAGGTTAACATAGTAAATAATACAGAGGATTTTTATAGACTAAAGGAGGCTTGGGAATACCTTGAAGCTCAAGATTATGATGCAACATATTACAGTACATTTGAATATATAAAAACCTGGTGGGAAGTTTACAAAAATGATAAAGATAAAAAACTATATATAATCTGTGTAACAGGAAATAAGGAAGTACTTGGCATTGCCCCTCTTTACATAGAGACGTTATATAAAAAGGTATTCTCATACAATGAATTAAGGTTCCTAGGGCAAGGTGACTTTGCTGGCCTTCTAATAAATAGACAAAAGGCATCAGAGAATAAAACAATAAAATTGATACTAAGCGAAATATTAAAAAACACTAAAGACTATGAGCGAGTGTTATTAACAAACATAAAACACACATCAGCTTTAGCCTCCTATGCTCTAAAAAGCTGCGAGATAAACAAATACTTTACCTATCTTGTAGAATGTCCTCAAGTCATCATAAATAATTACAAAGACTTTGAAGAATACAGAAAAGTATATAAAAATGTAAACGCTGCAAGATATAAAAACAAGCTAAAAAATGATATAGGCTATAACCTTAAAGCCACAATTGATAATGGGGACAGCATAATTCAAAAAATATCAGATATACACATAAGTGAGCAGCAGCATTTAAGATATAAAAAGAAAATCCATGGCAGGTCAAGCCTGTTTGAAGACCCTAAAAGGTTATCATTTATAAGCAGGCTATACAAAGATAATGATAAGGTAATAACATTTACAATCGAAACACCAGAAGGAGAGATTATTATATACAATACATGCTATTTATATAAAAGAGTACTTCATTCATGGAATACTGGCTATGACAAAAGGTACGAGAATTCAAGCCTAGGGAGAATAATAATACATGACATGGTAAACTACCTATTTGAAAATAGGATAGCAGATATATTAGACCTGGGGCCTGGAAGATACCCATGGAAGTTTGAATGGACAAGTGACTTTTTATTGGAATATAAACTAGACATGTGGAATGAAAATACTAAAAAGGGAAGAATACTTAAAAAATTATATGATTTAAAACATTGATTGGAGAAATTCCATGATAGATAACAAAAAAATTGTATATAACTCTTTAACCTATTTCCTATTCTCTATAATAAGCCAGATACTAAACCTTATACTAATCCCTTTGTATACTAAAAATATAACCACAGATGAGTTTGGGCAGTACAACATTGTAACCTCACTTCAAAGCTTCCTATCAATATTTATAACCCTTGGAATATTTTCAGGGCTAATGAGGTTTATGGGAGATACTGATGATAAACAAGGTATTAAAAATACTGCACTTCATTTCTCCATTATATGGGGGGGTGCAATGTGCATAATAATAAAAATAATAGCGCCATTTGCAGCACCAATACTATTTAAGGGGGATCCATTAGGGTATAAATATATAAATTACATTGCCCAAAATGCAAGCCTTCTTTGCATTATTTCTATCTATACAAGCTTTCTTTCAATGGAGTTTAAGGCCTTTAAAGCAAGCATTATAGAGGCCATTAAAATGATTTTGCTTATATCTTTAACATACTATAATTTGAAAATAAAAGCCGGCAGTGGCAGTATGCCAGGCATAATAGGAATATTTCATTCTCAGCTTGTATGTTATGGAATGGTTGCAGCATGCCTAATATTAATAGATATAAAAAATATAAAGCTAAAAATAAAACTAAATCAGCTTAAATTAATGCTAAGTTTTGGGCTAGGCATCATACCGGGTCAGGTTTCATCATGGGTATTAACCCTTGTGGATAGGTATTTTATAAAAAATATGATAAATTTAAGTGCAGTTGGAATATATTCAATGGGTTACAAAATAGGAATGATCATAGAGCCATTATTTTTAGCACCATTTCAAAGCACGTTTACCCCTTTTAAATTCAGCGCATACAAAGAGAAAGAAGGAAAGCAAAAGATAATAGAATTTTTCAATGTGTATAATTTTTTAGGTTGGTTTGTAATATTAGGGTTGTCCTTATACGCTGAAATGGCAATTAAAATACTTTCAACGTCTGATTACAGCAGTGCATATATTATAGTTCCCATAATAGCATTTTCGTACTATCTATGGGGAATGGGCTCATTTTATAACCTTGGGCTTATTTTTGCAAACAAGATGATGCTAAGCTCTGCTATTGTATCTCTAGCTGCGATTATAAATATTGTTTTAGATGCATTATTTATCCCCCACCTAGGCATATATGGTGCAGCAATAGCAACCGCCTTATCATACGTTGCAGCAAATACCTTATACTTTTACCTTGGGAGGGGCCATTACGATTTAGGGATTGGCTTACTTAAACCTTATAGATATGGAATAGTATTTTTATGCATATATATAATATATCTACTTACTAGACTTATTATAAAAAGTACTGCGCTGCAATTTTTTTCATCACTTTTTTTATGCGTTTTGTACATCGCAATGTGCATAGCCTTTAAATTAATATCATACGAGAGAGTAATAGACATGGTTATTAAATTTATGGAGGAGAGAGGGCACATGAGAGTAAGAAACATACTTATACTAATAAAAAGTAGAGACTTTAAGGAAATATTTAAAAGAATTAAAGATAAATTTGTAACTAAAATATACTCCTATAGATTAAATCTAAATAATTTGGAATTTGATAGACCTTCATATGAATATAAAGCGGTTTTATTAAACCATAGGCTGCTTAGGAAAATGGCTAGTGAATATAAAGATGAACTAGATAATGAAAAGGTAAATATACTAAAAGGCGTAATTGGGAATATGTTCTACAAATCCTATGTGATTTTAGACAGGGAAGGGGAAATCTACGGATACTACCATGTAGCCCACAAAGATATATATGACACAATATCAAACACAACCATAGAAGTCAAAAAAAATTACATATATTTATATGATGGCTACATATTTAAAAAGCACAGAAGAAAAGGAGCCATAGAATTTGCACTTAAAACTATACTTATAAATGCACAAAGAAAAGGATACTACTACGCCATAGTAAATGTAATCGATGGAAATATAGCATCAGAAAATGCCATATATAAACTTGGATTTAAAAAGTATATGAAATACAACTGCTACCATATAGGATTCATAAAAAAGACATTTAAAAATATTGTCTATGATGATTATGAGTATCAATATGAGTGTTAACACTAACATTGAAATTTGCAAGTGGTACAACAATTCATCATCACCAGTTATGCTTTTCATTGATGACCTTGCAAATGTTTGGGTTGACTTAAATGGAAATGGAAAAGTTGATTTAGAAGAAGATTGGGGATATGCAAAAAATGAGGAAAACTCCTCATTTACATTTCTAAATAAAAAGCTGCTAAAGCTCTTCCCCTACATAAAAATTACATTTTTCACTCCTGTAGGAATAAGAGTTGGAATGATAGAAAATTCAAGCATTAAATCCATATCTAAAATGATAAATTGTGATGAGGAGACTAAAAAGTTTTTTAAAACAATCTATGATAATCCTAAATTTGAAATAGCCTACCATGGAACAACTCACGGAAAAGTAGGAGATAAAAGTGATGATTTTGTACAAGAATGGGAGATTTTTAAAGATTTAGATGAGGCAGTAGATACTATAAATTATGGTAAGGAAATATATAAAGATGTATTTGGAAAGCATCCAAAAGGCGGAAAATACTGCGGATATGAATCTAATGAATATAGCGATGAAAGCATAGACAAAACAGGATTTCTATGGTGGTGCAGGTACTATAATAGGGGAATTGTAGATAACAAAAATTGCAGTATAGGGGGAAAGGACACAAACTCCATAACCAATTTTGATATAAAAACATTTGGGGAAAATAAGGTAATAGATATTCCAACTACACTAGATGGGGAGATGTTTAAAGATTTATTAAGCCTAAATCCTAATATAAATACACTTAAAGGATTAGTTAAGTTTATATTTAGAAGATATTTTATATATAGGGAAATAAAAAAGATAGATTATCTATTAAAAAATAATCTAATAATTAGCATACAAGAGCATATATCTCCTGCAAGAGATGATGGAAGAAGGCAGACTCCAAATATATTTGATGATCTAGACAGCCTAATATATATTTTTAATTTTCTAAAGGGCAAAAATGCGTGGTACTGCACCTGCATAGAGCTTGCATCCTATGTATACAATAGGGAGAATTCAAGAATTGTAGAAGATGGGGGCAATAAGTTTCACATAGAGTATAAAGACAGAGATGGTTTAGAGCATAAAAACATTTCAATTAAGATTGAAGGCGCAAGATACATTCTACCCCCATCAGGAGGGGCCATAACAGGGAATGCTGGGGTATTTAATATACCAATACAGAATGGATACTATGAGTATTGTTAGGGGGCGGGTGCTTGGAATACTTAAATATAATAAAAAGAAGAATATGGATAGTAATTGGGCTAACATTAGTAGCTGCTGCATTAAGCGGCTTATTAAGTATATTTGTTATAGACCCAATATATGAAGCAAAGACTTCTCTAATCGTTACAAGGGTTTCAAAGGAAAATGATAAAATGCGGTATGATGAGATACTAATGTATCAAACTCTTGTTAAAACCTACTCAGAACTTGCCAAAAGCAGGGCAGTGGCTAAAGATGCCATATCAAAGCTTAAAATTAATATAACTCCAGATGAGCTAATAGAAAACCTTAGGGTAAGCCCAAAGCCTGATACCCAGATTATTGAGATTGCGGTACAAGATAAAGATCCTAAAAAAGCATATAACCTAGCAAATATATTATCAGAGGTTTTTATAGAAAAAGTTCAGACCATTATGAACTCTGATGATGTAAAGATAATGGATATGGCTGAAATGCCAAGGATGCCAATCAAGCCAAAGGTCTTTTTAAATATAATGCTTGCAGGGTTTACTGTATTTTTAGTTTCCGTTGGAATAATATTTTTGATTGATTACATGGATAATACAATAAAAACTGAAAAAGACGTGGAAAGGTATATTAAGGTTCCCGTTTTATCCACCATACCTTATACTAAATCAAAGGTATTTGATTTAGAATCTCCTGTATCAGAAAACTATAGATCACTTAGAACAGGCATTAAGTTTGCTACATTTGAAAAGGATATAAAAACTATTGTGGTTACAAGTGTAGGGCCTAGTGAAGGGAAAAGCACTATTACACAAAACCTTGGGACATTAATGGCTGCGTCTGGGAGCAGGGTTTTACTAATGGAGGGAGATTTAAGAAATCCTACAGTACATAAAAACTTTTCTATAGATAATAATACGGGCCTTACAAATATATTAACAACAGATGCATCATATAGGCTATATATAAAAGAATCAGGGGTTGACAATTTAGATATTATACCTTCAGGTCCTAAGCCTCCAAACCCTGCAGAACTTTTAGGCTCATTAAGGATGAAATACCTAATTGATAATTTAAGGTATGAATACGACTATATATTTATAGATACCCCTCCAGCTTTTATAGTTACTGATGCTTCAATATTATCTTCCTTTTGTGATGGAACAATACTTGCCATAGCATCAGGTAAGACGAATATAGAAAGTGCAGTAAAAACAAAAGATACGCTATTAAAGGTAAATGCAAATATAATTGGAGCTGTATTAAATAAAGTAAAAGGCGAGAACATAAAAAAATACTATAATTACTATACAAAGAGCAGTAAAATCTAGAGGATTAAAGTCCCTCTAGATTAAAGTAAGGAGTAAAGGATGTATCTGCACTTTCAAAATCCTGTATAAACCCATTTTCAAGCCCAATAGATAATGCATAATCAATTAGCCACTCATAGGACTTTTTAGAAATCTTTTTATTTATCTCAGGATAGTCCTTTGCCTTATATAAAGGAATGTACTGGCACATTAAACTTATATATATACTTTTTGGCAGATTCTTGGCTATCCAGTCGAGAATCTTTTTTGATTCAGGCAATAGCCCTGGAAGCAGAAGATGCCTTATTATTACCCCTTTTTTTATGCCCTCCCCCTCAAATACGGGAGATCCAACCTGCCTATACATTTCAAGTACAGATTCAGAAGCATATTTAAAATAGTGGGGAGTTTTTGAGTATTTAACTGAATATATGTCATTATAGTATTTAATATCTGGAAGATAAACATCAACAATTCCTTCAAGCATCTTTAAAGCGTGAGCACTTTCATACCCATTTGAATTATATATAATAGGAAGATTAAGCCCTTTTTGCTTTGCAATCTTTATGCTTTCAATTATCTGGGGTATATAGTGAGTTGGAGACACAAGGTTTATATTTTGGGCACCCTTTTCCTGAAGAATAATATATATATCAGAAAGTCTTTCTATAGAAACATCTTTGCCAAACCTCTCTTGACTTATATCAAAGTTTTGGCAAAACACACAGCTCATACTGCAGTTTGTAAAAAATACAGCCCCAGAGCCATTCCCAAAGCTTATACACGGCTCCTCCCACTTATGGAGCATCGCCTTAGACAGCTTTACATTATATCCTGCACCGCAGTACCCAACCTTTCCATCTAATCTATTTATTCCGCATTTTCTTGGACACAATTCGCATTTTTTTAGCAATATACTTTCCATTAAAAACACCTCATAAAAATTATAGACCATGGGATAGGGGTAATCAATTTTTTGTTTTAATATGAGTTGTAATAAAGAAAATAATTTTTATGAAAATATGAAAAAAGTTAAACACTTGTGGAGGATTATGTTGATTGTACGTAGAATAGGTAAAAGTGCAAAGATTTAATATTATTAAATGCAATATTAAACTTTTTTGAATTCTGGTGGGATTCCGGTGTATAATGTATAATGTTGTAACAATTTGTCGAATTATTTTAATTTAGTTAATAATAGATTCTAATAGATGTAGTTTGCGTTTGCGTTTTTAGTTATTAAATATCTTGAAAGGGGGGCAAACACCTATGGAACCTACATACAATAATTTTTATGATGGACACGTTATTGAGGTTAAGAAAAATAAGGCATACTTATTTACTAAAAGAATATTTGATATGATTTGTTCGACCATCGCAATTATAGTTTTATCGCCACTACTTTTAATAGTAGCAGTACTCATAAAGATAGATTCAAAAGGTCCTATTTTTTTTAAACAAAAAAGATGCGGTAAGGATGGCAAGGAGTTTTCCATGCTTAAGTTTCGGTCCATGATATGTAATGCAGAGGATTATCTAGACAAGCTACAAAACCAAAATGAACAAACAGGTCCAGTTTTTAAAATAAAGGACGATCCAAGAATAACTAAGATAGGCAAGTTCATTAGGAAGACAAGCATTGACGAGCTCCCACAATTATTCAATATAATAAAGGGGGACATGAGTATAGTGGGGCCAAGGCCACCAATACCAACAGAGGTTGAGCAGTATACTGATTATCAAAAACTTAGACTATCAGTAAAGCCAGGACTTACATGTTACTGGCAGGTAATGGGTAGAAACAGCATAGGCTTTGATGAATGGGTGAAGCTTGATATTAAGTACATACAAGAAAGATGCGTATTATTGGATTTGATATTGATATTTAAGACGTTTGGAGTTTTACTTGGAGACGAGAATGCTTCGTAGGGTAGGGGAACACATAGAAAAGGGTGTGACAAAATGCTTTGTGCACTAATTATGGCAGGCGGCAAGGGTACAAGGTTTTGGCCGCTTTCAACTGAAGAAAAACCCAAACAGTTTATAAATCTTTTAGGAGAAGAAACAATGCTGCAGATGACAGTAAATAGGCTTCTCCCTTTGATACCAATTGAAAGAATATTTATTGTAACAGGAAGTAGGTATATTCATTATGTAAAAGAACAACTTCCTAATCTTCCCGAAAAAAATATAATAGTTGAACCTGAAGGACGGAACACCGCACCATGTATTGCACTATCGGCTTTTTACATAGATAAGATTTATAAAGATGCAGAGATTGCAGTACTACCTTCAGATCATCTAATAAAAGATGAAAAAGAGTATAGAGATATACTGAAAGCAGGATATGACTTTGTTAGGGAAAATAAAGATTCAATTGTAACGATTGGAATAAAACCAGATAGACCTGAGACGGGATATGGATATATAAAGGTATCAACAGATGAGAAAAAACTAGAAGCTGATAATATAGACATATATGCAGTAAACAGATTTGTAGAAAAACCTAATAAAGAGAAAGCAAAAATATATTTAAAGGAAGGTAACTACCTTTGGAATGCAGGGATGTTTATTTGGAAAACATCTACAATATTAAAGCATACAAAGGATTTTTTACCTTCTACATATAATGTTTTAGAAGAAATTGCAGCAGCATCCGATGAAGGATATAAAGACACTTTAAATGAGAAATACCCTCTTGCTGAAAGCATTTCTGTTGACTTTGGTATTATGGAGAAGGCAGAAGATATATATGTCATACCAGGGAGCTTTGGTTGGGATGATATAGGCAGCTGGAAAGCAGTAGAAAGATATAGGCAAAAGGATGAGAATGACAATATATGTGTTGGTGGAAAAGTAATCAATATTGATGGAAGGAACAATATAGCAGTATCTAATGGAAAGCCTATTATTATCGCAGGGATAAATGATGCTTTTGTCATTGAAAGTGATGAGGCAATTGTAATTACGAATAAGGAGAATATAGGGAATATAAGTAGTATAAGAAGCAGTTTGATAGGAGGATATTGTAAATGAAAAGGGCACTTATAACAGGAATAACGGGACAAGATGGGTCATATCTTGCGGAATTATTATTAGACAAAGGTTATGAAGTATACGGGATTATAAGAAGAAAGAGTAAAGTCGATTATGGAAACATAGAACATTTAAGGGACAAAGTAAATTTAATTTATGGGGATATGTGCGATATTTCATCGTTGATAAATGCTGTAAAAATTTCACAACCAGATGAGGTTTATAATTTAGCAGCACAGTCATTTGTTGCTGTATCATGGGATCAACCTATTGCAACTGCGGATATAAATGCAATAGGTGTGTTAAATATGTTAGAAGCATTAAGAATAGTAAAACCAAATGCTAAATTTTATCAAGCATCAACAAGCGAAATGTTTGGAAAAGTTCAAGAAATTCCGCAGAATGAAAAAACACCGTTATATCCAAGAAGTCCATATGGAATAGCTAAATTATATGCCCATTGGATAACCAAAAATTACAGAGAAAGTTATAATATGTTTACTTGTTGTGGCATACTATTCAATCATGAATCTGAAAGAAGAGGGAAAGAGTTTGTTACAAGAAAAATTACAGATTGTGTAGCCAAAATAAAATTTGGATTACAAGATTATATGGAATTAGGGAATATTGATGCCAAAAGAGACTGGGGGCATTCTGAAGATTATGTAAGAGCTATGTGGCTAATGCTGCAACAGGAAAACCCAGATGATTATGTAATAGCTACTGGTGAAACACATACAGTAAGAGAATTTGTAGAGACAGCTTTTAAATATGCTAGTATTGATATTAAGTGGGTTGGTAGCGGGATTGATGAACAAGCAATAAATAGAAAAAATAATAAAGTCGTAGTAAAAATTAATAAAAAATATTATAGGCCAGCAGATGTTGAATTATTACTTGGAGACCCTTCGAAAGCAAAAAATAATTTACATTGGAAGCCAGAAATAAAATTTACTGACTTGGTAAAAAGGATGACTATTTCAGATATAGAAAATGTTAAGAGTACAATGATTAATAATGGATTAAATGAAGTTGCAGTTACCAAATAGGGGTGATTTATTTGAAAAGTGCATTAATAATTGGAGCTTCGGGCTTTGTGGGCAATTATTTGGTAAAAGAATTAAAAAGAAATAATGTAAATGTTTGCTGCTCAGACATTACAAAAAATATATATGACGATGATGTTGAGTTTTATAACATAGATTTGACTGATAAATGTAGTATAACTAATGTATTAAAATGTACTAAACCAGATTATATAATAAACTTAGCTGCGTTAAGTTCAGTAAAATTATCTTGGGGAACCCCCAAAAAAACCTTTAATATTAATACAATTGGAACTATTAACCTTCTCGAATCTATAAAAGAGTTAAATTTAAACTCAAGGGTTCTATTGATAGGTTCGAGTGAGGAATATGGTAAAATTAAAGGAGTTGAAAAAGTAAGTGAGGAATACCCACTGGATGCTATGAATCCTTATGGAATATCAAAAATTGCTCAAGAAAAGATTGCCTTTATGTATTCCAATATATATAACATGGATTTAGTTATGGTAAGGGCTTTTAATCATACTGGGCCTAGGCAAAAGTTAGGTTTTGTGATACCTGATTTTTGTAAACAAATTGCCGATATTGAAATTTTAAAAAAGGAACCAATTATTAAAGTCGGAAATTTAGATGCTATAAGGGATATTTCAGATGTAAGAGATATTGTTAGAGGATACTATATGCTACTTGAAAAAGGCAGGAAGGGTGAAATATATAATATTGGGAGTGGAAAAGGTTATAAGATATCTGATCTATTAAATCAATTAATATCATATTCAAGCTTGGATATTGAAATTGAATATGATAAAGATAAATATAGACCTAATGATACACCCAAAATTATTTGTGATAATAGCAAGATATCAAGTAATATAGATTGGAATCCTAATATTAATATTGAAAAGACATTAATAGATACTTTAAATTATTGGAGGAACATAAATGGAAAAGGCTGAAGATATTTATGCTATCCCATCAGATTTTGGCCGGGATAACATAGGAAGCTAGAGTGCAGTTGAAAGATACAGGGAAAAGGATGAGAACGATAATATTTGTGTTGAAAATATAATGAGTATCGAAAGCAATAACAATATTGTTGTTGGGAACAGAAAACCTATTGTACTTATAGGAATAAAAGATGCATTTGTAATTGAAAGCGATGGTGTGATACTTGTTGTGAAAAAAGATGGTATTAATGAGATAAAAGAAGTAAGAAAAAAAGTTGGATAATTGATTTTTAGGAGAAATGAAAATGGCAAGAGAAAAATTTCTAAATACATATATAGATAATGTCAGTTTCAATGAAGCAATAAAGATAATTGATGGTTTTACTAAGAATGGAAAATACCATTATGTTGTTACACCTAATGTTGACCATATTATTAGAATTGAAAAAGATAAAGAGTTTAAAATGATATATAATGAAGCGGATTTAATTCTAACAGATGGTATGCCATTAATATGGATTTCAAAATTACTAAAACAACCAATTAGAGAAAAGATATCAGGTTCAGATTTATTTCCTAAGGTTTGTGAAATGGCAGCAGAAAAAGGTTATTCAATTTTTTTACTTGGTGCTGATGAGGGGGTTGCTGAAAAAGCAGCAAGTAATTTAAAAAATAAATATAAGGGATTAATAATTTCAGGATATTATTCACCTAAGTATGGATTTGAAAAAGATGAAAGGGAAGTAAAGAAGATTATTGATATTGTATCAAATAGTAAAACAGATATATTGTGTGTTGGATTAGGGACTCCTAAGCAAGAAAAGTTTATATATAAATACAAAGAAAAACTAAAAGTTCCAGTTTCATTAGCAATTGGCGCCTCAATAGATTTTGAAGCTGAGAAAGTAAAAAGAGCACCAAAGTGGATGCAAAAGTGTGGTTTTGAATGGTTCTATAGGTTTTGTAAGGAACCAAAGAGATTATTTAAAAGATATTTTGTGGATGATATTAAGATAATTAAGATACTGTATAAATATGCAGCTAAGTTAAAATAATTAAATAAGGTAGGAGAAATAAATGAGTACTATTGCGTTTAAAAAGAAGAGGATGCTATTTTTAACAACGGCTTTCCCATTGCCCCTTGATAATGGTGGCAAGATAAGAACATTTCATGTTATAGAAGCATTGAGCAAAGAATACACAATTGACTTAGTTTGCTTTAATGAACCACCTTTTATAGATAAACGATATATCGATGAATTAAAGGAATATTGTAATGAAGTTATAGTTATAAAAAAAATTTTTACAAATAGTAAAAGCAAGAGGACTTTTATAAAAAATATTGCAAAAAGTTTTATAAAAAGGACTCCTTTTATTATTGAAAAGTTTTATGATAAGGAGTACAGTTACGCATTAGAAGGGTTACTAAATAAAAACAAATACTCTGCGGTTTTCTTTGAGCATTTATCTATAACTTCATATAGGAATATGTTTAAAAATGTGTATTGCAAGAGTATACTTAGCCAGCAAAATTGTGAGTACCTTATTTTAAAAAGGAGATTAGAAAACGAATCTTCATTAGTTAAAAGAGCGTATTTACATTATGAATGCAAAAAGCTCGAAAAGTATGAGAAAAAAACATGCGCAAGTTTTGATAAAGTAATAATGCTGAGTGAAGAGGATAAAAAGAATATTGTTACCGAATCATATGGTAAGGATAATACTTCTATTGTTCCTATTGCAGTTAGTTGTGATTATAGGAAACAAAATTATAACAATACATTTATGAATTTACTTTTTATGGGTACGATGTCGTGGTATCCTAATGAGCAGGGGGCTTTTTGGTTTTTAGAAAACGTTTGGAAATACTTACAAACGGAATATGAAGATAAAATAAAATTATATATAGTTGGAAAAAACCCAAGTAATAATATTAAAAAGTATGAAGGTAAAGACGTTGAGGTTACAGGGTATGTTGATGATGTAAATAAGTATATAGAAATATGTGATATTTGTATTGTACCGTTATTTATTGGTGGAGGAATGAGGGTAAAAATACTTGAATGTATGGCAAAGGGGATACCTGTGATTTCCACTAGTATAGGTGCAGAGGGAATAAAATGTACAAATTTTGAGGATATAATAATTGCAAATACGAAAGATGAATTTATAAGAGCTATTCAGGAATTAAATAGAAACCACGAGTTATATAAAAGAATTGTCTGTAATGGTAAAGCACTAGTGGAAAGAAATTATTCTATCGATGTAATTAGGAATTTATTAATAGAAAGTATTGTTTAATAGCTATAATTTCTATTATAATTTTAGAAATTTGCATTTCCTATTAGAAATGTTATAAAATATAAGTTATTTAGAAATATTATTATAAACTAATTAAAATGAAGGAATAACTTAGCAGTTAATACGCATCTTACAAGGTATAGCAACTGCAGTAATTAAGAAATAATTAATATTATTAAGTGAGGTACATAGGTTGAATAAGGTAGCACTAAACAAGTTTTTAAAGTTTTATATTTTTTTTACTATTTGTATTATAATAAGTATCTTTGCGATGATAACATTCGGCAGGCAATTCCTTGAAGCAAATATATATATTTTAATTACGCTGATTGAAACTATAATAATAATTTATATTTCATTAAAGGAAAATAAGCTTTTTAAAGAACCTTTTTTTATATATAAATTAGTTTTTAACGTATACTTTATCGGCGGAATATTAGTTTATGAATTAAGATATTTTTATCTTTGGAAATATATAATATTTCATGAAGGTGACATTATATATGCTTCTAGGATTCTGATGATATGCTCTTTGTCCCTGGATGTAGGATACATGTTATTTAACTTAAAACATGTAAAGGTAGCTACTATAGAGGATAGTATGCCAAAGATTAGCACAAGTAGACTAATATTGGTATCTTCGTTGTTTTGTGTTTTAGGATGGATAGCATTTTTAAAACTTTCAAAAATGCTATCTATAATTCCAATTCTTTCATCAAATAAAAATGCTGCGAGGATTGAATTTATGTCAAATAAGAATGGAATTATAATTGAACTATATAAGCTTTTATATTATAGTATTGTGCTATCTATAATAAATATTGTTCTTTTTTTGAAAACGAAAAAAGGTAAAAGGTCAGAATTAATTAAATCATTAGTTATATTAATAGTATCATATATTCCATTGGGTGCATATGGTTCAAGATTTTTTATTATATTTCCTATATTAATGTCATTCGTATGTTTGAGTAATTTAGGTTATAAGTTTGATTATAAAGGATTGATATTGTATTTTATATTAATTTCTATATTCATAGTATTATTATCTACGTTTAGAAGCTTTGGAGAAATAAATAGTGATTATCTTATTAGAGCTATATCAATGGACACATTTCCCGAGTACAGTGATTTTGCAAGGATGCTAATTACTGACTATGATAAGGGAGGTATATATAATGCAGTAATTTTGTCAGGTTTTTTGTCCTTTATACCTGGCAAAATTCTTGCACTATTTGGAGTTGATAAAAGTAAATACTTTTCTTCAATAGGTCTTGAACTTTTGAAGTATTTTCCTGATGCAGGACAAATATTAGGAATTAGGATAGGATTAGTAGGGGAATTGTTTTTAGCGGTAGGATTTAGAATAATTATCTATTTTATAATATTTGGCGCACTTTTAGGAGCTTTAAATAATACAAGAAAAACACGGAGAAATAGATTTTCCAATAAGTTTGTAGCAAGTAATATTTTTTTATTGCTTGCTTTATCAATACCGTATGGGTTTTCTTTTATTCCAAATGCGATTATATCTTCTATAATTATTTTTCCGTTTTTAAGGGTGGTAGATGATGAAAGTGGCTCTAGTAATTAATAATATTAGTGAATTGAAAAATGTAAAAATAAATAGTTATGATTACATACTTGATTTAGCTTTAAATGAAACTCGTCAATCTTTACAGGATTCTAATTTAGATTTGAATAAAATCATTTTCCCCAATGATTTAATAGAACAAAAAAGTTTTTACAAAGAGATAGATGATAAAGTTAATGAGCTTATCCTGTCTTTAAGTGAAGATGATTGTATCAAAGATATTAATGACTTTGGAATAAATGTTGTTGATTTTAACCGAGAGAACTTTTTTTGGTACTTTTATGATTACTTTTCAAAAAAGGTAGTTCTGGAGAAGTTTTATAAAGAGTACCAGTGTATCCTTTGTTATAATGTAAAAAGAAAAATAGAAAGATTATCGAACTTTACGGACGTAGAGTATATAATAACAGAGATATGTCATGAGGCAAAGATAAATTATCCGTTTTACTACGTACTATTAAACAATCTCCTATATATAGGTTGTATATTATACTATCAATTTTGTACTTTTATTAATTATTCTTTCACAAAATTTAAAAGCCTGTTTTTACATAAGCATAAATGTGTAAATTACAAAGATGTAAAGAAGATAGTGACGCCATATAGTTTCACAACAAAAAAGGTTGCAGACAATTTAATATTTAATAATTTTGTTGATTCTAAAGATAATAGCTGTATAAAGATTGATGAAGTGGAACCAAATTTTAAGATAAGTGTATTTGAGAATAAGTGGAATAGGAAGGAGTCTAATTATTTTGTTTTTAGTGAATTTATTAATTATAAGTATTACATAAAAGTAGTATTTATGGAGATTAAATTGATTAAAAGTTATATAATGTTTAGACTAAAACGACCGGCCTTTTTTTCAAAGAAGAAGATTTTATATTATTATCACACGCTTTTTAAAACAAATATAAGGAATATACTTATATGCCAGAACATAGCTGATAAATTGGATAATGTAGATACAATAATTGCATTTAAAACAAGACCAGGTATTTTAAAAGTTTTAGTAGAATATACTGAGTTTAAAAATAATGTTAAAAGGATTAAGATTCCTCATGGAATTTATCGCGACAGTTGTTACTGGAACAAGGTTGATGTGGATTATATTGTTTTAAGGAATTTGTATATGTATAATATGTTTTTAAAGAGGGGGAATGATGCAAAAAGGCTGATATTACTTGGTGAAAGGGTTGAAAATAAAGTTGATA
Organism: Clostridiaceae bacterium UBA5444; assembly: GCA_002426575.1. GTDB lineage: Bacteria > Bacillota > Clostridia > Clostridiales > Oxobacteraceae > UBA5444. The sequence goes on from DIRE01000041.1 coordinate 66,206, forward strand.
TACCATGTAGTGAGGAAAGTGATACCATATTATTATTTACAAGACCAGCAGATAGTTTAAAGTTATCAGATCCTATAAATATGTATTATGTTACACTCTATAAATATATTATTAATCAAATGAGATGTAAAAATGTACATAAACTTTATATAAAATTACATCCAAGAGAAGATAAATATCAAGTTAAAAATATTATAACATCTATAGATAATAACTATGATTTTGAGTTTATTGATGATAATAAGATTAAATATAAGATGAATTCTTCAAAATATATAATAAGTGTAAAGAGTTCGATTATATTTGAACTTATAAACTATAATAAAGTTATAAATATATTAGACTTTTGGAATGAGGAGAGTTTATGTAATATAGAAGAGTTAGGCATTATCAATGTTTTAGGGAATCGAAATAGCCAGATTGTTAATAGCTTAGGAATAGTATTGAATATAAACAAGAATGCATATTTTACAGAATATAATTATGAAGCAGAACGGTATATCAAGCAATTATTATGTAATAATCATAATATGTCATATTGATAGTAGATGATTTAAAAAACAAATATATTTATGGGAGAAGTTGTTATGTATTATAAAAATAAAAAAATCCTTATTATAGGTGGAACAGGAACTATAGGCAAAAAAATTACAACTGAAATATTGAAGCAAGATCCTAAGGTTATCCGTATATTAAGCCGTGATGAGTATAAGCAATTTGTTCTCGCAAATGAATTTTATAATGAGAATAGGATTAGGTTCTTAATAGGGGATGTTCGTGATTATAATCGAGTAGAAAGAGCTATGCAGGACATTGATATCGTTTTTAATCTTGCTGCAATGAAGCACGTCCCTGCGTGTGAGTATAATCCAACTGAAGCAATAAGAACCAATATAGATGGTATGCAAAATGTAATAAATGCCGCAATCAAGAATAACGTTGATTGTGTAATATTTACGAGTTCCGATAAAGCAATAAACCCCACTAATTCATATGGAGCAACAAAACTTTTGGCTGAAAAACTTGTACAAGCTGCTAATTATAGTAAAGGTAAATCGAAAACAAAGTTTGTTGCAGTAAGATTTGGGAATGTTATGGGCTCAAGAGGCTCTGTTATTCCATTATTTAAAAAACAAATTATTGAACAAAAAAGAATTACCGTAACAAATCACAATATGAGCAGGTTTATGATGACACTTACACAAGCAGCTAATCTTACAATGCAAGCTGCTGAGGATTCAATTGGTGGTGAGGTATTTGTCCTAAAAATGCCTGTTATAAGATTACGAGACTTAGCTGAAGTTGTTACAGAAGAAGTGTGTAAAAAATATAATATTAATACTGGCGAGGTAGAAATTAAAACAATCGGATTAAGACCTGGTGAGAAAATGTTTGAGGAACTTATGACTGAAGAAGAATCAAAGTATGCATATGATCTTGGAAACATGTATGCTGTAATTCCTACGACATTTGAAATCAGTAAATATAAGCAGTTTTATGATAAATATTCAGCTGCAAAAATAAAAAGCTATAGGTCATCCGATCAAAATGTTATTAATAAAGAAAGTGTAAGAAAACTTGTATTAGATGAAGAACTAATTTAAACGGGGGTAATGTGAATGAATGTATTAGTGACTGGCGGTGCAGGATTCATAGGAAGATGGGTTGTTAAAGAGTTATTGGGGAAAGGTCATAAAGTTACTGTGCTTGATAATCTTTCTAATGGTAGACTAGAAAACATTTCGGAGTTTAAAAATAATCCTTATTTTAGATTTGTAAAAGGTGATATAAAAGACGAAGAACCTTTAGAACAGATTTTTTGTGAACAGTTTGATATAATTTATCATTTAGCGGCTTCTATAAATGTGCAAGATAGTATTGATAACCCTAAAACAACTTTTTATAATGATACTGTAGGAACTTTCAATATACTTGAAAGAGCTAAGATCCAAATGTTTGGAACAAGTTCTAAAATGATAGGAGAACAATGGGTTATTAATAGTGATGAAAAGGTTAAACCATGTAAAGTTGTTTTTATGAGCACATGTATGGTTTATGATAAGGCTAAGGATTATGGCATAGATGAATCTCATCTAACTAAACCAGTTTCACCATATGGAGGAAGTAAAATAGCAGCAGAAAACTTGATTTTATCATACTATAATGCATATAAACTTCCTACGGTTGTTATAAGACCGTTTAATACATATGGACCATTTCAGAAATCAAATGGTGAAGGTGGAGTTATTGCAATATTTATAGAGAATGCCCTTAGAGGTAATGTATTAAATATTTATGGTAGTGGAGAACAAACAAGAGATTTATTATATGTAAAAGATTGCGCAAATTTTGTTGTAGAGGCAGGATTAACTGATAAAGTTAATGGCCAAATAGTTAATGCAGGGACAGGGAATGATATCAAAATAAATGACCTAGCTAAATTAATTTCAAATGGAAGAGTTGATATAAAGCATATTGAGCATATACATCCCCAGAGTGAGATAATGAAATTAAAATGCGATTATACTAAGGCAAAGGAGCTCATAGGATGGGAACCACAATATACACTAGATGAAGGAATTAAAGAGACTGAAGAGTGGATAAAAAAACGAATTTGAGGTGTTTTGAAGTGAATGTAGATATAAACTTAGCAATTAATGGTGGTAAACCAGTTAGAGAAGATTATTTATCATATGGGAAACAGTGGATTGATGATGAAGATATAGAAGCAGTTGTAAATGTATTAAAAGGGGATTATCTAACAACAGGGCCACATGTAGAAAGTTTTGAACAAAAGGTTGCAGATTATGTAGGAGCAAATTATGCAGTTGCTGTTTCAAATGGAACAGCTGCACTTCATATGGCATGCTTTGCGGCAGAAATTGGAGAAGGAGATGAGGTAATAGTCACACCAATGACATTTGCAGCATCTTCCAATTGCATTTTATATTGTGGAGGTACACCTGTATTTGCTGATATAGATCCAAAGACGTATAACATAAGTGTAGAAGATATTAAAAATAAAATTACATCTAGAACTAAAGCTATTATACCAGTTGACTTTACAGGTCAAGCGGTTGATATGGATAGAATAAGACAAATAGCTGATGAACATAACTTAATTGTAATTGAAGATGCGGCTCATGCACTAGGTACAGAATATAAAGGAAGAAAAGTTGGTACCAAGGCTGATATAACTGAATTTAGTTTCCATCCTGTAAAACCAATAACCACAGGTGAAGGTGGAATGGCTGTTACAAATGATTATGAACTTTATAAAAAGATGTTACTTTTTAGAACCCACGGAATAACAAGAGAAGAAAGCGTAATGTCAAGGAATGAAGGTCCTTGGTATTATGAACAAATTGATCTTGGTTATAATTACAGAATAACTGATTTACAGTGCGCACTGGGGACAAGCCAAATGAACAAAATTGATTATTTTATTTCAAGAAGAAGAGAAATTGTAAAAAAGTATAATCGAGCATTTAATGAAGTTGATGAAGTAACTATTCCCTACCAAGCTGAATATTCGGAATCTGGGTGGCATCTTTATATATTAAAATTGAACTTAAATAAACTTAATGCAACAAGAAGACAAATATTTGATGCTTTAGTAGCTGAGAATATAGGAGTAAATGTCCATTACCTTCCAATATATTTGCACCCTTATTATCAAAAACTCGGATATAAGAAAGGGATATGCCCTGAAGCTGAAAGACTTTATGAAAGTATGATAACAATTCCATTGTTTCCAAAAATGAAAGATCAGGATGTAGATGATGTAATTAGTGGGGTAAAAAAGGTTATAGATTTTTATAGAAAGAAGTGAAAATAATGAACGTAGTATGTATAATTCAGGCGAGAATGGGCTCTACAAGATTACCAGGGAAAGTTCTGATGAATATATGCGGGAAGACGGTTTTAGAGCATGATATAGATAGATTAAGAAAAGTAAACAATATTAATAATATTGTTATTGCTACAACGGAGCTTGATAGGGATAATGCTATTGTTAAAGAGGCTAAAAGGTTGAATGTTAATGCTTTTAGGGGATCAGAAGATGATGTTTTATCTAGGTATTATTTTGCTTCTAAGAAATTCAATGCCGATATTATAGTTAGGGTTACAAGTGATTGCCCACTGATAGATAGCGAAGTAACACAAGATATAATACAGCATTTTATAGATAATTATAATAATTGTGATTATGTTAGTAATACAGTTAAAAGGACATACCCAAGAGGACTTGATACAGAAGTATTTTCTTTTAAATCGCTTGAAAGAGCATATATAGAAGCTACTTCTGACAGAGACAGGGAACATGTTACACCATATATTTGGGATAATCCTCAAATTTTTAGAATTGAACAGCATATAAATAAGGAGGACTTGTCCGGCTTAAGATGGACATTAGATACGAGAGAAGACTTTGAGCTGATTAGCAGAATATATGAATATTTATATCCTACCAGATTGGAGCAATTTAATATGGAAGATATAGTTGAATTATATAATATAGATCCAATACTTAAGGGTATAAATATTAATATAAAACAAAAAGATATATAACCCCAAAGGAAGCGAGATAATGAAAATAATATTTTTAACTAATAATAATATTTCATATGATTTATATTTATGGCTAAAAGAAATAAAACATGAGGAAGTTGTTTTAATAGAAAAGAAGATTAATTTAAATGATATTAAGGCGATAAAGCCAGATTTTATAATTAGTTATAATTATAAGTTTATAATTACAGAAGATATAATAAAACATATGGGTAATAGGGTAATAAATCTTCATATATCTTTTCTACCATGGAATAGAGGAGCAGATCCAAATGTATGGAGCTTCTTAGAAAACACAAAAAAAGGTATTACTATACATTTAGTAGATCCAGGGCTTGATACGGGCGATATTTTGCTAAGGAAAGAAGTATTATTTGATGAAAGTATTGAAACATTTAGTTCTACCTATATAAAACTTCATAATGAAATTAAGATCTTGTTCAAAGAAAATTGGGACAAAATTAAACAAAGTAGAATTATAACCCAAAAACAAAGTATTGGTGGATCATTCCATTACGTTAAGGATTTAGAGAGCATTAAGGCTAAAATTGGATTAGATTCATGGGACATTCCGATAAAAGTTGTAAAAAACAAGTATGATGAATATATGAGGTGTAAAAATGGATCGAATATTTAATATTGGAGATAGAAAGATAGGAGGTAATAATAAAACTTTTATAATAACTGAATTGTCTGCAAATCATTTACATAATTATGATAAAGCTGTAAAACTAATAAAAGAAGCAGCTAAAGCTGGTGTTGACGCAATTAAATTGCAAACATACACAGCTGATACAATAACAATAAATTGTGATAACGAATATTTTCAAATAAATAAAGGTACTTTGTGGGATGGAAGGACTTTATATGATTTATATAAGGAAGCGTATACACCATGGGAATGGCAGCCAAAATTAAAAAAGATAGCAGAAGAAGAAGGACTAATATGTTTTTCCTCTCCGTTTGATAAAACATCAGTTGACTTTTTAGAATCAATGGATGTTCCAGCATATAAAGTTGCATCCTTTGAAATAACAGATATACCACTAATAGAATATATTGCTTCGAAGGGAAAACCTGTAATAATATCGACAGGTGTAGCAGGATTATGCGATATAGACGAGGCAATTAAAGCATGTAAAAAGGAAGATAATGACCAGATTGCGTTGCTAAAATGTACAAGCTCATATCCTGCTCCATATGAAGATATTAATTTGAAAACAATACCTAATTTAGCTGAAACGTTTAATGTAATTTCGGGATTGTCTGATCATTCATTAGGAATTGAGGTGCCTATAGCTGCCGTTGCATTAGGAGCAAAAATAGTAGAAAAACATTTGACTTTAAGTAGAGCAGACGGGGGGCCAGATGCTGCATTTTCTTTAGAACCTAAAGAACTAAAGGATATGGTTTTAGCTATAAGAAACACTGAAAAGGCTATTGGTCAAGTTGACTACAGTTTAAATGAAAGGACATTAAAAAATAGAGAGTTTTCAAGATCTTTATTTGTTGTTAAGGATATAAAAAAGGGTGAGGTCTTAACACAAGATAATATAAAATCAATCAGACCTAGCTATGGATTGAGACCTAAGTATTTTAATTGTGTACTTGGTAAAAAAGCTAAGTTAGATATTAAAAAAGGAACTCCATTAAGTTGGCAGTTAATAGAATAAGTTGAAGATGGGATGATATTGTGGCAGAGATTGCGATAAGAGCAGATGGCGGCTCAAAAATTGGCATGGGGCATATCATGAGAACGTTAGTGCTTGCAAAAGAGGTTTCTAAAGATAACAATGTATTTTATGTTTGCAGAAAAGATAGTCCAATAAGCGATAAATATATATCTGGGATAAATAAAGTAAAATCAGAGGGATTTGATGTTAAACTAATAAATGAAAATAATGTATTAAATGAGTTAATGGAAATTAATGCTGATATACTAATAACTGATAGTTATAATGTTAATGAGAACTATTTTAATCAAACTAAGAAGTCTTTTAAAAAAACAGGATATATTGATGATTTAAACCTGTATTACTTTAATGTTGATTTTATTATAAATCAGAACATTTATGCACCTAGTTTAAATTACAATGTAAATAAAGACACAAAGTTATTCTTAGGTACAGAATATGTTATGCTAAGAGAGGAATTTAGGAATGCTAAGATGAAATTTATTAAAAAAACACCAACTGATATATTAATTTCAGTAGGCGGTTCTGATCCAAATAATATTACTCTAAAGCTAATAAGGTGTTTATATAAATTGGATTATATATTTCATATTATAATAGGACCTTCGTTTGAGCAAATTAGTGAAATTGAGTCTTTGGCAAGTAAGTATAGTAATATTCGTATTTATAAGAATGCAAATATGTTAGCACTAATGGAAAAATGCGATATTTCTATATCAGGTTGTGGAAGTACTTTATATGAACTTGCTGCTTGTGGGGTACCAACTTTGGGGATAATTTTAGCGCAAAATCAAGAAGAAATAGCTGATAGCATGAGTGGCTTAAATTTAATAGATAATTTAGGCTGGCATAATAAAGTTGCAAATGAATACTTAATTAATAAACTTCAGGAATTAGCATGTGATTATGAAAAGAGAAAAAGTATGTCTAGACTACTTATGTCATCTATAAATAGAAATGGCGTAATCAATATTATTAATGGGATAAATGAATATTCGCTTTAAGACGGGTTTAGATGTAGGAGTTGATAATTTGTCGAAAAAAAGTTTAGCAAAAAATGCAGCCATTATTATGATATTAACAATATTAAGCAAAATTTTAGGTTTTGGGAGAGAAAGTTTAATTGCGGCAAAGTATGGGACATCCTTTTCAAGCGATATATATGTATTTTCATATGGAATTACACAAATGCTTTTCGCAAGTATTGGTTCTTCACTTAGTACAACCTTTATTCCCATGCTGTCTGATTATATAGAAAATAAATCATTTAAAGAAAGAAATTATTTTGTTAATAATATTATTAACATTACTGTTGCAATTGCAATAGTTTTATGTATTTTAGGCATAGTATTTGGTAAATACGTTGTTTTAATATTTGGCCCTGGCTTTGCTACAAAATATAGTCCCGAGAATTTTATGGAAGCTATAACTATAACGAGAATAATGTTTATATCCTTAATATTTATAGCAGTACAAAACGTTTTAACAGGTGTACTTCAGGCTCATAATGAATTTGCTATACCTGCTAGTATGTCGGTATTTTACAATATAACAATAATTACTTATTTAGTATTGTGGGGAACAACTTATGGTGCGAAAGGGCTTTCTATAGCAATTGTAATAGCATTTTTTGTGCAGATGCTTATACATATACCAAAGTACAAAGAGTTGGGATATAAATATAGTTTTGTTTTTGATATAAAAGACGATGGCATACGAAAAATAATGAAGCTTATAGTTCCAGTTTTAATAGGTGCTTCAGTTTCACAGATAAACTTTCTTATAGATAGATCATTTGCTTCTAACCTTGGAGAAGGTGGAATATCAACATTAAATTTTGCAAACAAACTCAATATGTTTGTTTATGGAGTTTTCGGCGTTGCTATATCAACGGTTGTTTATACAAGCCTATCAAAGTTTTCTGCACAGAATAATGAAGAGAATTATAATCAGACACTTATTGAATCAATTAATATTATGAATTTGATAATGATTCCTGCCACGATTGGTATGATTGTACTTAGACACCCTCTTGTTGATATAGTATTTAAACATGGAGCCTTTGATGAAACTTCAGCAAGGCTTACTGCTGAGGTTTTACTTTTTTATGCACCAGGTATATTAGCTTATGGAATAAGAGATATCATTAACAGAGCCTTTTATGCATTACAGGATACAAAAACTCCTATGATCAATAGTGTAATAGGGTTAGCAATAAATATAGTCTTAAATGCAGTTCTTGTAAAATATATGGGTATTACAGGCCTTGCACTTGCAACAACTATATCTGCTATTACAACTTCTTTGCTACTATTATTTAGCTTTAAGAAGATTCATAAAGTTAGTTATAGAAAGATTAGTATTGCATTTGTTAAAGTTGTTGCTTCATCAGCAATAATGGGCATTGGTGTTTATTTGTTCTATAAAGCAATTGCTGTATATCTGGGAACGTCTTTTGTTCTAAGATTATTAGGATTGTTGTTATCAACTGTTGTTGGGATAATTATATATATAGTATCGATTAAAATATTTAGGGTTGAGGAGTATGCATATTTTATAGGGAAGCTGAAGGATAAGGTTGGTAGATCAATGGGAAAATAGTAGAGAATGTATTGGGGAGGTAGCTTATTTTATTTAAATAAAATGAAAGAGTGAACTGATAGTAAAGGTATACTATTGTATTTTAATGAAGGTTATGCTTAAAAGGATTTTTTACTTTTAAGTATAACCTTTTATTTTATGTTTAAAGTAAGGTAAGCGTCAAATACAGCCCACATAGACTAGGCCCTGGTATCATGAGACAATACACCTAACATATTAATTATGGGAGGTGTTTCTTTGGTGCGCCCAGCATGGGCATAAACTAGTCGGTGAAAGTCCGATACGGAGGTTGATAGTGCCAACCGTTAGCCTAAGACAAGGGTGTCCATCGTGAGGTGGAATCTGAAGGAAGTCGGTGGCAAAACTCCGGTCTGAGGTACACGAACTACATTCGAGGCTTAACCTTGTGGATGAGGTTGCCAAACAAATCAAAGTCCAAAACTATCCTAAATAGGGGAAGTAAATGTAGCAGATATATGGAGTGAAAGTTTACGCTCTTACCTAGGGAGGTCTGATAGATATATTATTAAAAGATGAAATATCTAAATGATAACCCATGCAGTGATGTATGGCTGAACTATCAGAAGTCAGCAGAAGCCATAGTACAAGGTTAGTCATGAATAATCTTGGAAGGGCTGAACATTAAGGAGGTGAGTAAGATTGACAATCTCAACAAACATGAAAAGAATACAGAAAACCAAAGAATTGGACTACCTTGCGGAAGTAGAGTTGGAAACTCGAGGTAAACAAGGAGTGTACAGTGATTTGTCGGCGATGTCAAATCTGAAAGCCAGGTCAGAAATTAATACTGGAAACCTACTTGAAAAGATCGTGGATAAGAGAAATTTCTTTGAAGCATACAAAAAAGTAGTGGCTAACAAGGGGAGTCATGGTATTGACGGAATGAAGGTAGATGAACTTCTGCCTTTCCTACAAGAACATTACCAAACCTTGAAGGCAGACCTGCTAAAAGGAAAATACAAACCCCAGCCTGTCAAAAGGGTAGAAATACCCAAACCAAATGGTGGAGTAAGACTTCTTGGAGTACCAACCGTAATAGATAGACTAATCCAGCAGGCGATAAATCAAGTAATTAACCCAATATTTGATAGGGAATTTTCTAATACTAGTTATGGTTTTAGACCAGGCAGAAATGCTCATATGGCACTAAAACAAGCCCAAATATATATAAACGAAGGATACAGAAAAGTTGTAGACATGGACTTAGAGAAATTCTTTGACACTGTAAATCATGACCTCTTAATGAGCCTAGTATCAAGAAAGATAAAGGATAAAAGAGTATTAAAACTAATACGAAAATACCTTAACTCAGGCATAATGCTCAAAGGAGTGCCAGTCAAGTCAGAGGATGGAACCCCTCAAGGAGGACCACTAAGCCCACTACTAAGCAACATACTACTGAACGAACTAGATAAAGAACTAGAAAGAAGAGGACACAGATTCTGCAGATATGCCGATGACTGTAACATCTATGTCAAAAGTACCAGAGCAGGAGAACGAGTCCTCGGAAACATAACAAAGTTTCTAGAACAAAAACTAAAACTG
>DIRE01000041.1:76828-77036 GCA_002426575.1 Clostridiaceae bacterium UBA5444
AAAACTGAAGGTAAATGCTGAGAAATCAGCAGTATCCACACCAACTAAGAGAAAATTCCTAGGCTACAGCTTCTATTATGGAAAAGGCGGTATTAAATTTAGAGTTCATAACAAAAGGTATGAACGCCTTAAGGAGAAGATTAGGAACATTACTAACAGAAATGTTAGCATGAACTTTAATTACAGAATAAAGAAGTTAAATGAAATC
>DIRE01000087.1 GCA_002426575.1 Clostridiaceae bacterium UBA5444
AAGAATTAATATCACTTTATAAAATGATTTATGATTTAAAAAACAAATAAATATTATTAAAAAATAGGAGGCATTTAGTATAGTATGAAAAATATTACGTTATTTTGTGCAGCTGGTATGTCAACAAGTTTATTAATAACAAAAATGGAGAGGGCTGCAAGAGAGAAAAATATAGAAGTATCATTAAATGCGTTTCCACAAGCTGAAATGGAAAGACATTTAGATAATGTTGATGCAGTTTTATTAGGACCACAAATAAGATATGTATTACCTAAAGCAGAAAGGCTCTGCGGTAAAAAGGGAATACCAGTAGATGTTATAAGCCCTGCTGATTATGGAATGATGGATGGGGAAAAAGTATTGGAACAAGCATTGGAATTGATTGATAAAAATAAAAAATAAAATTTAAGGGGGGTCTATTATAATGAATAAATCCATGAATAAATTAGAGGATAAGCTAATGCCTATTGCTAATGCAATTTCCCAGAATAGATATCTAGTAGCAATACGTGATGGTTTTATGACCGCTACTCCATTGCTTATAATTGGAGCTATGTTTTTATTATTTAGCAATTTCCCTATAAAAGGGTATTCTGAATTTATGACTAAGGTGTTTGGAGAAAATTGGAGTATTTTCTTTGACAGGCCTTTTGAAACCACAATGGCAATAATGACTATATTTGTTGTATTAGGCATCTCATATAACCTAGCAAAGCATTATGAATTAGATGGATTAAGTACAGCTGTTATAGCATTGGTTTCTTTTTTGGTACTTACCCCTTTTGTAACTGATTTTACACCTGAGGGAAGCAAAGAAATATTTAAAGTTGGTAATGTTATACCAATAGAGTGGATGGGCTCAAAAGGATTGTTTGTAGGGATAATAACAGCAATTTTATCCACTGAAATTGTTAGATTCGTAGTAAAAAAGGGTTGGGTTATAAGAATGCCAGAAGGCGTACCACCATCAGTTTCAAAAAGTTTTTCAGCTTTAATACCTGCAATCATAACAATTTTGCTTTTTGATGTTGTGAGATTGTTATTTAGTATTACACCATTTGAAACAATTCATAATTTCATTTTCAAAATATTACAAGCACCCTTAACTAATTTAGGTGGGACATTAGGAGCTACATTGCTCGCTAATTTACTAATAGGTTTACTTTGGTCATTTGGTATTCATGGTAGAAGTATTGTAGGCGCTATTATGGATCCAATTTGGCTAGCCTTAAGTGCTGAAAACTTAGCGGCATATCAAGCAGGTAAATCTTTACCTCATATAATTACCGGACAATTTCAAGAAATATATTTACAATTAGGCGGGACTGGTTCAACTCTAGCCTTATGTATTGCACTTATACTTGTATGTAAATCTAAAAGATGTAAGCAGATAGGGAAGCTTTCCATAGTTCCAGGTTTATTTAATATTAATGAACCAGTAGTTTTTGGACTACCTATAGTTCTTAATCCAATAATGTTAATACCTTATATTGCTACACCTTTAGTTTTATGTGTAATAAGTTACTTTGCGATTTCAGTAGGATTTGTTCCTAGACCAAATGGTATCCTAGTACCATGGACAACTCCACCTGTAATCGGAGGATTTTTAATGGCTGGCGTTAGGGGATCTTTATTACAGATTGTTGAACTTGTTGTATCTTTCTTTATTTACTTACCTTTTGTAAAAGCAGTAGATAAACAATATGTAAAGGAAGAGCAATTGGATGCATAATAGATTAATATCATAATGAAGAATTAGGTAAGAAAGAGGGGTTACATATATGGATTTAGAGTATACTTTTCCAAAAGGATTTTGGTGGGGAGCAGCAGCATCAGCTCCACAAACAGAAGGCGCCCCATATGAGGGTAATAAAGGTAAAACAGTATGGGATTATTGGTATGAAAAAGAACCCAATAGATTTTTTAATGGTGTAGGGCCAGAAAACGCTTTTAAGTTTTATAACAATTATGAAGAAGATATAAAGCTTATGAAAAAGTTAAATTTTAATTCCTATAGAACATCTATATCTTGGAGTAGACTAATTCCAGGCGGAGTTGGTGAAGTAAATAATAAGGCTGTAGAGTTTTATAATAATGTTATAAATCAATTGATAGAAAATGGAATAGAGCCGTTTTTAAATCTATTTCATTTTGATATGCCTATGGAAATGCAAAAAATTGGTGGATGGGAAAACAAAGAGGTTGTTGAAGCATATACAAATTATGCTAAGATATGTTTTAAGTTATTTGGGGATAGAGTAAAGAAATGGACTACATTTAATGAACCTATAGGTCCAGCTTCTGGCGGATATCTATATGGCTCTCAATATCCAGGGATTGTGAATTTCAAAAAGGCTATTCAGGTTTCTTTTAACACAATGATAGCTAATGCTAAAGCTATCAAGGAATATAAAAAGATGAATATAAAAGGCGGGGAAATAGGTATTATATTAAATTTAAGCCCTGTATATCCAAGAAGTAATAATTTATCAGATCTTAGAGCTGGAAAAGTAGCTGATTTATTTTTCAATAGAAGCTTTATAGATCCAGCTGTAAAGGGTGTATATCCAAATGAACTGGTAGAAATATTAGATAATTATAGCCATTTGCCAAATTATACAGAAGATGAAATAAACTTGTTAAAAGATAATACTGTAGACTTTTTAGGAGTAAATTACTATCAGCCAAGAAGAGTAAAGGCAAAAGAAAATATGCCCAATCCCTATGCTCCTTTTATGCCAGATTATTTTTATGATGAGTATATAATGCCAGGAAGGAGAATGAATCCTTATAGGGGATGGGAGATTTATGAAAAGGGAATATACGATATTATGATAGATATAAAAGAAAATTATAATAATATACCAAGTTATATTTCGGAAAATGGTATGGGGGTTGAAAACGAGGAAAGATTTTTAAATAAAAATGGAGTAATTGAAGATGACTATAGGATAGATTTTATAAAGTCTCATCTAAAATGGTTGCATAAGGCTATAAATGAAGGCTGTAATTGTAAAGGTTATCATTTATGGACCTTTATAGATAATTGGTCCTGGTTAAATGCCTATAAAAATCGTTATGGACTTGTATCATTAGATTTAAAAACAGGGAAAAGAACAATAAAGGAAAGCGGGTATTGGTATAAAGATGTTATTAAAAATAATGGGTTCTAGTTTCAGACCTTACTAGCAAAAAATTATTAAGACCAGCTAGTAAAAGCCGATAGCTTTTTTAAAATATTGAGCCTGTAAAAAGTTTTATGTAAACTTAATAAAAGGTACTCCTTCTTGGTAATAATTTAGATAAATAAATTACCAA
>DIRE01000035.1:0-459 GCA_002426575.1 Clostridiaceae bacterium UBA5444
GTAAATCAACATACCCTGACGTCAACATTGTCTTACATACCTTGAAATCACATTATTTTAATGCATAAACTTTTTAATAAAAAAAGAGCACACAAATTTAAGAATATCTTAAAAATGTGGCTCTCATTGACTCAGCCTGTTTAAATATTATCCTAAATTAATATTATCACAAAACCGTGTATTACTCAAGATAATTTAATATATAATTTATTATACAATTATTATCTTTATTGAAAACATTTTGTAACCAATATACGTCTAAATAGTGATATGCTGAATTATGGTTATTCTTATATATAATTGTATATTATGGGCATATTTGCATATACCCGTAATATAAAAGGTTAACTAAGATTCAGTAATCTATTAAAACAGGGGGGGATGGAGTTTTTGGCAAATATAATTGAACTTAAGGAGGTTAGAAAGGTCTATAGAATGGGTGATGAAAAAATAGTTGCT
>DIRE01000035.1:632-1058 GCA_002426575.1 Clostridiaceae bacterium UBA5444
ATGGGTGATGAAAAAATAGTTGCTCTAGATAATATAAACCTGTCTATAGAAAAAGGTGAGTTTTGCTGCTTATTGGGCACATCAGGCTCTGGTAAGTCAACGTTGCTTAACATGATGGCAGGCCTTGAAAAGCCAACAAAAGGTCAAATAATAATAAATAATGCTCATGTCGAAAAGATGAATGAAAAACAGCTTGCGAAATTTAGGCAGAATTATGTGGGCTTTGTGTTCCAATCTTATAATCTTTTACCATCGCTTACAGCTTTAGAAAACGTAGAAATGCCTCTTACATTTAAAGGTATACCAAAGAAAGTTAGAATGAAAAGAGCTCAGGATATGTTAAAAAATGTAGGGCTTGAGACAAGGATGAAGCATAAACCTTCTCAAATGAGCGGAGGGCAGCAGCAGAGGGTTAGTATTGCAAGA
>DIRE01000035.1:1287-5482 GCA_002426575.1 Clostridiaceae bacterium UBA5444
GTTTTTGCAGATGAACCTACAGGAAACCTAGATACTAAAACCACGAAAGAGGTAATGGACCTTATAACATCAATGGCAAGGGAACATAATCAGACACTCATAATTGTAACCCACGACATTGAAATAGCAGATTATGCAGATAAAGTTTTCTACATAAGAGATGGAAATATTGAAAAGGTAGAATTGAGAAATAATATAGAAGCGGGAGGAGCTATATGAAAAAGAGTTTTGCTATTTTTATTTTGATATTTTTAATTTTAGGTATGTTTTCACCCCTAGGAGGTAATGTGGCTAAGGCCGAGGAAGATGATAATGTTTCATGTACGTTTTCAGGTAGGCTTACATCAGTTGGCGAAAATGAATCATTTACAGTTAAGCTAGATTTAAAAAATAAGAAGAGTTCCGAAATAAAAAATATTAAATTCATTATGGATAATGATAGTAACTTTACATTTACAGGAGCTATGGAAATTCCTAAATCTATTAAACCAAGTACCCCCGAAAAAGACACTACCGAGAAAGCTAGCATAGAATGTCTTTATTATGGTGGAGGATCTACACTAAAGATGAGGATGATTTATGATACAGATCAGAAAGAAGGAATTGAACTTCCAATAGTACGTAATATTAAAGTAAACCCATACGTACCACCTACAATGCCACCAATCCCAGATCCACCAACACCTATTCCAATACTTACTCTAGTTGCAAACAATGTTCCAACAGTAACAGCGGGAGATACTGTTTCCATACCAATAGTAGTAAAAAATATAAGCACATACACTGCAAACAGTATAAACATTGTACCAGACTTTGGCCCTGAAGGATATTTCTCTGCTGATGATGTAAATCCAGTGCAAACGATTGAAAGCCTTAATGCATCAAAGTCAACCACAATATACTTAAAACTAAGGGTATCTCCAGATGCCCCTGAAAAGTCACACCAAATAAAACTTAGCACTAAATTTTATAATGTAAACGGGGATTATTATGACGATTCCAAAAGTCCTGCATATGTTTATGTAAAAGTTATAAATAAAAGCGTATCCTCAAGCCTTGAAATTACAAAAGTTGACATCGGCGCTTCACCATTAAATGTTGGAAAGGCATCAAAGATTAAGATTAAAATAAAAAACACTGGCAGTCAAACTTTAAGGGATATAAAGGTAACACTTCCAGGAGTTAAGGCTGATGGTCTTACACTATATAATGATATAAATAGAAAAAACATAGCATCCCTAGACAGCGGAAAAGAGGCTGAAGTTAGTTTTAATATAATGCCTTATGCCAAACTTGAAACCGGAAACCATAGTCTATCAGTTAAGGTAGATTATAAAGACCAAAGTGGTAAGGACTTAACCACTGATGAGCAGCAATTTTTTGTTCCTGTAATTGGTGTGGCAAAGAAAGATGAATCTACAACAAATCCTAAGACAGTCCCTAAAATAATCTTAAGCCAATATAGCTCTAACCCATCCATAGTAAAGGCTGGACAAAACTTCAGTTTAAGTCTTTCCTTTCTAAACACAAGCAAAATAAAAGAGGTTAGAAATATAAAGATATCACTAACTGTACCAGATGGGGGAGAGAAATCCTCTGGAAGTGTATTTACACCAGTAAACGGCAGCAACACACTTTTTATAGACTCAATTTCACCTAAAGGAACAGTGAAAAAGAGCCTAGAGTTTTTTACTATACCTGATGCAAGCCCTAAAACCTATACAATAACAGCAAATTTTGAATATGAGGATAGTAGCGGTACAGAATATAAATCCACAGAGGTTTTGGGAGTTCCAGTAAACCAGAATATAAAATTAGAAACTGGTGAATTAAATATGCCTGCTGAAGGTTTTATGGGGCAGCCTATACCAGTGGCGCTTGATTTTTATAATATGGGTAAAGCTCCTCTTCAAAACTTAATGCTGAAAGTAGAAGGAGACTTTGACATACAAAACGGGCAATATTTCGTGGGTAACTTTGATATAGGATCTAGTGACCATTTTGAAGCATATATTTCTCCTAAATCCACTGGGGCAGTATCGGGGGCAGTTGTATTGTCCTATGATGATGCATCTGGGGAGCATTATGAAATAAGGAAAGACTTTACTGTAAATGTTAATGAAAATATGCCTGATCCAGGTTTTGATGACCCTAATATTCCTCCTGAGCCTGAGAAGAAAAGCCTGCTTAAAAATAAGCTATTCTGGATTCCTGTTGGGATAGTTATAGCAGGTATTATAGTATTTATTACTAGAAAGAAGATTAAACAGAGAAAGGATGGTATGACTTTGGATGAATAGTATTGATCTTATTCAGATGGGGCTTAAGAACCTATTTAGAAGAAAAACTAGAACTTTTTTGACCATCCTTGGAGTAATAATAGGCTCAGCCGCCATAGTTATTATGCTATCCCTAGGTTTTGGAATGAAGGATAACTTTCAGCAGGGTATAGAAGAGATGGGAAGCATGACCACAATAGATGTATATTCTGGAGGAGGAGGCTATGGATATGGAATGACCATGCCCCAGGGAGGCGGAAAATCTGGAACACTTGACGATAAGGCAATAACTAAGATCGGTAAGATGGATGGGGTTTTAGCTGTAACACCAATAATGGAAAGATATTTGAGGATTGTATCAGGTAAATATTATGCAGAAGTTAGCTTAAAAGGAATACTTCCTGAGACTATGAAATATTTTGATTATAAAATTGAAGATGGAAGACTCCTTGATAAAGATGATGGTAATAACATTGTCTTGGGGCATTCAATCCCAATGCAGTTTATGGACTTAAAAAATATGAATAATTACTACTATAATCCTCCAAAACCAGGAGATAAGCCTAAAGTTAATGTAATGACGGATAAACTTCAAGTAACCTTTGATTGGAATTATGGTATGAAGCCACCTCCAGGCATGACTACTGATAAAAAGAAGCAGCCCCTTCTTTTTAAGGTCAAAACCGTTGGTATATTAGCCGAAGATAGAAGAGATGGGGATTACTCAGCTTTTATAAGTATACACGAGCTTAAAGATATGGTTGCTAAATATGAAAAGTACCAAAGTAAGCAAGGAGAAGGCGGTGGATATGGGCAGGGGGGAGGCACAAGAAACCAGAAAGGCTATGAAAGAGTTATAGTAAAAGTTAAAGATATAAAAGATGTTTCTAAGGTTCAAGATAAAATAAATAATATGGGGTTTCAAACTAATAGCTTAAATGATATTTTAAAATCTATGGAAAAAACATCTGCAACCCTTCAAGTTATACTTGGGGGAATAGGTGCCATATCACTTTTGGTTGCAGCCCTTGGAATAACTAACACAATGATAATGTCAATATATGAAAGAACAAGGGAAATAGGAGTTATGAAGGTAATTGGAGCATCACTAAATGATATAAAAAAGCTCTTCTTATTTGAATCAGGTATGATAGGTTTTTTAGGAGGGGTGTTTGGTCTTGCAATAAGCCTTATACTATCAACTCTTGCAAATACTGTGGGCAAAGGTATTATGGAGCCTATAACAGGCCCTGCTAGGGAAGGAGCTAGGATATCTATTGTCCCTGTATGGCTTATGTTTGCCGTAATTGGGTTTACAACACTAGTTGGGTTAATTTCAGGATATTACCCAGCCAAAAGGGCCATGAAACTTAGTGCATTAGAAGCCATAAAAAATGAATAATAAAATATGGGCGGCTAAATATTGCTGCCCTTTATTCAATTATTCATGTATAATAAATCTAGAGGTGATAAAATGGATATAAATAAGATATCATCAAACAAACCAACTCTTCAATCAAAGTCCATTTCCATGAAAAAGGCTGACAAAAACTTTTCTGAAGAATTTGGTTCTGCTACAAAAAGAGAGAGAGAAAAACAACTTGGCCAGCTATTACATAATATAAAGAGAAAAGGGAAAATGATTGTTGAAACTAGAAGCATAACAGTTGTTCATGAATATAAAGACTCTATAAGGGAATACCTATCTCTTGCTCTTCAGGATGCTTATAGGGTTGACAAGCTAAAGAGTATTTATGGTAACCCTTCTACACTTGTGGATATAATAAACAAGGAGCTTGATTCACTTGTACAAACAGTACTTGTACAAGAAAAGGATACAATAGAAGTGGTTAATATGATTGAAAACATAGAAGGACTTTTAATAGATACTTATAAATAGGCATTAAAAATTCTCT
>DIRE01000035.1:5675-19256 GCA_002426575.1 Clostridiaceae bacterium UBA5444
AGAGAATTTTTAATGCCTATTTATTATTATACATCCTAACAGCCTCCGGATACTGCACCTTATGGTATTCTAAAATAAGCTTGTCCAATTCCTTACTACAATTTATTATTTCTCTATCCTGCAAATCTTTCCTATTTTCGAGTAGATACTCTAGCTTAGATTTTTTAACATCTATAAGCACATCTAAAGCACTATCCATTTTATCACCTCTTTGCACTAGATTACAACAATATCCATTTTATTATAATTATTAGATATAGTCAACATGTCATTTAATGTTATTTTCGTATATTATGGCGAATTTGCTTGTCGTATACAATAATATAATGAATAACTGTGAACTTCCCCGGCCACAATGGCACAAGGTTTTACGGTCTGAATTATAAAGTATACATATATAATAATTGTATATGCTAATAATAATATTCAAACTAATTCTAGCCATAAAATATACTTTTCACGAGGTGTTATATGATATTTATATATAATTGCTATGGTGGTACTCATTCCTCTTCACTTTGCTCTGCCATACATTTAGGAAAGCTGCCCCTAGATAGAATACCTAGCAAAGATGAAATATTAAATACAGATTACTTTGATGCCTTAACCAAAAAAGACAGGGGAAGGATCATATATAGAGGGGATGATAAATGGGGAAACAGCATTTACTCTGTTTCCCGTGGCTCCTCTAAAATTGTGATTCCTGCACTTAAAAGTCTTATAAACATTTTTAAGAAAGATTTTAATATGACCGAAGATATAGTATTTATAAATGCTTCCCCCACAGTTACATTTCCAATGACTATTGGAGGTTTTGTATCTAGAGCCTTAAATATACCCTATATAGGCAGACCTCTGCTTATAATTGGGGTTAAACAAGGCTACTTTAATATGGTAGAGCTTGTTAGAACAAATCTTGAATCTAAAGGATTCTCGTTATAATATTGGAGACTTTAAACCTTTGCTATATATTTTTCATTGTAAGGGATATTCTTTTTCTATCCACGTCAACATCAAGTATCTTTACCTTAACAATGTCTCCTACCTTTACAACATCTAATGGGTGTTTTACAAATCTGTCTGCAAGTTCTGATATATGAACAAGCCCATCCTGATGAACTCCAATATCAACAAAGGCTCCAAAATCTGCTACATTCCTTACTGTACCATTTAGTACCATACCAGGCTTTAAATCTGTCATCTCTATAACTCCAGACATTAGTATTGGTTTTGGTAAGTCTTCCCTTGGGTCTCTTCCAGGCTTTTTAAGCTCACTTATTATATCTTTTAAGGTTGGGACTCCCACCTCAAGCTCTTTTGCAAGCTTTTCTATTCCTATTAACTTAACCATAGAATCCATCATTTCAAGATCTCTATTTTTTACGTCATCTAGTGTAAACCCTAGTCTTTGCAGCAGCTTCATTGCTGCATCATAAGATTCTGGGTGGACTGATGTATTGTCAAGTACGTTTTGGCTTTCTGGAACCCTCAAAAAGCCTGCACATTGTGTAAATGCTTTTTCTCCTAGCCTCTTTACCTTCAAAAGCTCATTCCTATCTTGGAATCTTCCATTTTCTTCTCTATATCCAACAATGTTTTTGGCTATGGCAGAGTTTACGCCTGATACATATTGAAGCAAAGATGGCGATGCAGTGTTTAAATCAATACCAACACTATTTACAGAATCCTCTACAACTCCTTTTAGGGATTCATCAAGTTTTTTAGGTGTTACATCATGCTGATATTGGCCTACTCCAATAGATTTAGGATCAATCTTTACAAGTTCTGATAATGGATCTTGAAGCCTCCTTGCAATTGATATAGCTCCTCTTAAAGATACATTTATATCTGGATATTCCTTTGCTGCAAGTTCTGAAGCAGAATAAACAGATGCTCCAGCCTCACTTACAATAACATAGTATACTTCTTTTTTTATTTCTGATATAAGCTCTGCAATTACTTGCTCTGATTCTCTTGATGCTGTTCCATTTCCTAGTGATATTATGTCAACATCATATTTGTCAACTAGCTCTTTAATCTTCTTTTTACTTCCCTCAACATCATTTTGCGGAGCAGTAGTATATACTGTTGCAGTATCTAAAAGTTTCCCCGTATCATCTACAACAGCTATCTTACATCCAGTCCTAAAACCAGGGTCAAAGCCTAGAACTACTTTTCCCTTTATAGGAGGCTGCATAAGCAAGCTATGGAGATTTGATGCAAAAACCTTTATTGCCTGCTCCTCCCCTTTATCTGTAAGCTCTGCCCTTATCTCTCTTTCAATTGATGGGGCTATAAGCCTTTTATATGCATCTTCAATTGCCATCTTTACATACTCAGTTGTTACTGACCCTTTATCATTTAATGCATGGCGGTTGATGCCCATTATTATATCGTCAATAGGGGCTTCAATTTTAACTGAAAGGTATTCTTCCTTTTCTCCCCTATTTACTGCAAGTATTCTATGGGGCGCAATTTTCTTTACAGGCTCTTTAAAATCATAGTACATCTCGTAAGGAGACTTTTCATTTCCCTTTATTCCCTTTGTTACCAAAATGCCTTCCTTATATGTAATGTCTCTAATAAACTTTCTATAGTCTGCATCGTCGGATATGGTTTCAGCTATTATATCCATTGCCCCTTTAAGTGCATCTTCTATAGATGAGACACCTTTTTCTTCATTTACAAATGGGGATGCAATGTCATCTATACCCTCTACTAATATATCTTGAGCAAATATTATATCAGATAAAGGCTCAAGTCCTTTCTCTTTTGCAATGGTTGCCCTCGTTCTCTTTTTAGGCTTATATGGTCTATATATATCCTCTATCTCTGTTAGTATCTCAGCGGAATCTATCTTAGTTGCTAATTCATCAGTTAGCTTGCCCATCTCTCCTATTAATCTTTTAACTTCCTGCTTCCTATTTTCTAAATTTCTTAAGTATTCTAGTCTTTCGCCAAACTTTCTTAAAACAGTATCATCTAATTCCCCTGTTTTTTCCTTCCTATACCTTGCAATAAACGGTATGGTATTCCCCTGATCAATAAGTTCTACGGTATTTACAACCTGCCATTCCTTTATTTCAAGCTCCTTTGTGAGCTGCTTAATTATTCTATCCATTAAAAATAACCCCCTTTTATATATTTTATAGTATATCCATTAACACAGGTTTATTCAATAGAATAAAAACACTGCCATTGTACTTTGCTCTGTGTTTTAAGTAACTGTTGGCTTTTAAGCCGGATATGTTGATTGACTTCCGCTGCACGCTGCTACAGTAAATCAACATATCCTGAAATCAGCGCTGTTCTAAAACATAGATAATGAAAAATACTATTAAAGATGTTAAACTTGTAGTATTAGGTCACGTATGTGGAGGTCGTAATGAATAAAAAATTGATCTTAATACTTTTAGTTTATGGATTGTCGAGTATATATGGATTATTAGTATCTTTTGAGATAATAGGATATTGGCTTTATATAATATTAGTATTAAGCCTTGGAATATTATTTAGATTTTTATATTTAAAATATAAACCAAATAAATCAGATGTTGGTATGTATACAACATTTTTTACATTAGAAGGTAGGATAATTGATCAAAGCGATATATTAGCAACCTATGAGATTACTCCCATTGAAAAGCTACTTTTTGCAACCAAGAGTCCGAAAAACAATTTTTCTTCAAGTTATAATAATAAAGGGTTAATTGTAAGGACTGTTCAAGAGAGTTTTCTAATAGATTGTATGGATGCGGACTTTTTAGAAGTTAAAAAGAGACGAAAGGTTAAACATAGTAATATATATGTATTCCTATATTATATATTTCTACTGCTTCCTTTAGCCGTACTATTGCTCTTTAATTATTTTAATATTGACCCAATTATATGGGCAGGTATTTGCTTTGTATTTATATTCATTGTGGTAGCAAGGATTATGCCACCTTTTTTTCTTGGCAAAAGAGTAGATGTAAAAGGTCTTCCTCTTTATGATAAAGAAAGGGATGAGTTTAAAGGAATAACAGTAATAGAAGGTTTTGTTTTTTCAGATAGGCTTTCGGTTATACCCTTTAGAAAGGCAGCAAAACTAGATGGTCTTGCCATAAACCTTCTATTTAAGAAATATATAATATTAAATCCTAGGATATATTACGTGGATTCTATTGACCTAAACTATGCAAGATTTGTAATCTTCCATGAGCTTGGTCATATAAAACATAGAGATGGGCTAGATGCTTTTATAGTTGTAATATCTCTACTAGTACTAGATTTAGTACTTACAATGCTTCCCTATGATATACTTCACTTTATGCCATACCTTGAGTACATAATACTTGCATTTGCAGTTATTTTTCTTCTAATATCTGTAATGAGAAGGAAAAAGGTAGAAAAAAGAGCTGATGCATTTGCACTTAAATGTATTGGCGAGCAAGCTGCAGATAAAATTTATGAAAGATATGGAATTCGATAAAGTAAATTTAAAGCTGCGTTAATTTAATACTGTTTTGCACTTTTTTGATTTGGTGTTTAGGTTTAGGGGACTATCGTATACACGTGCAAATGAAGCACACATTTTTAAGCCTATTCGTACAAATTAACGCAGCCCTAATACAAGTCCATAACCTTACATCACTATTGCCTCTGTTTCTATTTTACAGAATATCATGCTATTTTAGCTCTAGCACCTAATGATTGTATTTGATCTAATAGAGAATAAGCATTTTCTTTACTTAGCTTCTTTGTGTGTATTCTTACCTGCTTTTTCATAAACATCCAGTAGATATCCCTATTTTCAAGGGACTCATCTATATCAAGGTAGGGTTTTATAAGCCTCATAACTTCATAAACCTTTAACCCTAAATCCTCTATATATACACTATATAAGCCATCTGCTGAAGCCTCATCTAATTTATCAACCTTTATATGGTTTTTATCCTTTGTTTCAAAAGATATTAGGCAATGACCTTGTGTACAATAAACACCTGGATTTCTAAACTGTGTAAATTTTAATTCAGGCATATCTATATCTATGTTATAAATATTTACCGTGCCTATGGTACTTTCACATATTGGGCATACTGCCCTGCCTGAGTCAAAGTCTTTATCTATTAACTCCACAAGCTCATCTATACTACTTGCATATTTTATCATTTAATCACCCTAGGTTTAATTTTGATGGAATACTATTTTCTGTCTCATATTCTATTAATATAATGTTACCCTAGGTTATATAATTTGTACAGTATTAAAATAAATTTAAAAAATATTCCACACTATTTTTCTGTAGAGAGTTTAGCCCAGTAGCTTCCGTTTTGGTGAATATATATATAGGTGGAAAGTGAATGAAAGGTTAACATAACTTTGGTTATCTTCCTCTTGATATATGGTATTTATTAAGATATGATGTGTATAGGATATGCTGTTAATTATTGGGGTCCTCTACATAATATATAAAATATATAAAGAGGGGGATATCATGAAAAAACGTACAGCTGTAGTTATTGTGCTTGCTCTTTTTATTGTTGTTGGTATATTTACTTTCGCAATTCTCTGGAATGAATCTGTTAATCCGGGGAAGCCAGTCATCAGAACCGAAGAAAAAATAAAACAATTAAATGATTATATCTATAATTCTCTTACTGTATCAGAAGATACTTACTTGAAAGTATACCAATTAAATAATATTTTGACTGTTAAGGAATACCCTGAATTAAGGGCTATAGCATCAGATTTAACATATTCAATAAAGATTACTGAGGAATATAATACAGATAAATTTGAGTCCGACAAATCTGGGCGTGTATATTTTGTTTGGAAGGATATTAAAATAATTTTAGACATTGACTCTAATTCCCCAAGCAATCAGGTATATGTGGAAAACAGCGGTACGTACTACAAGGCGGAAATAAGTTCTGAAAGTATACGTGAGGTGGCCGAATTTGTTTCTAAAATGTGATTATGTAGCAAAGTCACTTATGGTTTTCATCATAAAGCCATAAGTGACTTTGATTATTATTACTATTATTGTAACTTTTATCTTTTAAATATATAGAATTTAATAATGGCTGCTATCTCTCTTATAAAACCTGAAATCTCATGATTTTTATGATCTTGTACAAATACTCCTGAGGTTGTTGCATTTA
Source organism: Clostridiaceae bacterium UBA5444 (assembly GCA_002426575.1). Lineage (GTDB taxonomy): Bacteria > Bacillota > Clostridia > Clostridiales > Oxobacteraceae > UBA5444. The sequence goes on from DIRE01000035.1 coordinate 11,819, forward strand.
TTCCAACCTTTTTGGCCATTAAATAAGCTCTTTTTAGGTGATATTTATTAGACACTATAATGCATCTGTTAAAGCCCTTTTCATCCATTTTTACTTTTGAGTTTTCTATGTTTGACATTGTGGAGGTGGATTTATCTTCCAAAATAATTTTAGAGCCTTCAACGCCTTTATCCATAAGGTAATTCCTCATTGCCTCAGCTTCTGATATATTCTCTCCGTTTCCTCGTCCTCCAGATACTATAATGTATTTAGCATATCCTTCTTTATAAAGCCTTAACCCTTCATCAAGCCTTGCAGCAAGAAAGGGGCTTGGTTTGGTTCCATAAACTTGGCAGCCTAAAACCAATATACAGTCTGACTTAGCAGGCTTTGAATTATTTGCAAATGTAAGCAGACTAATTCCAACCCCAAAAGGGATTGCTACAACAGCAATAATAATAATTACAACTAATAACTTAGTGATGGCCTTCATTTTTATTTAATCCCTTCAATTAGCTTTACAATAAGGTTAATTGTATTATCCACATCATCCATTGATACTGTTTCGCAAGGTGTATTTATATATCTTGCAGGTATTGCTATTCCACCTATTGTAACTCCTGATCTAGATTTTAATACCTCTAATGCCTCGCTTTTCTCATCCTCAAATATTCCCATTTGCATATTTATTTTATTCTCTTTAGCAATATGGGCAATATCATTCCTAAAGTCTATATTATATACTAAGTCGCTTTCCTTAATCTTTATTACTGCGCCTTTTCTAATCTCTGGAGTATTTTTTTCAAATCCTAATGAATCCTTTGTTCCAACAGTATCAAGTATAATTGCAATATCAGGTCCTACTTCATATGCAGATGTCATAGCTCCGCCTTTGTATTTTTCCTTTTGTACTGTAAATACATAATACATATCATTTTCAGGGGAGACTGCTTTTTTAATTGCATCCATCAGTACAAAGCAGCCTATTCTATTTCCTTGTATACCAGATACTAAATTCCCCACACTTCCCATATCTGTTTTAAATACTCCAAAGTCTCCTACTGATAGTACTTTTTCCGCTTCATTCTTGTCTGAAGCTCCAATGTCTATATATAAATCATTTTCCCCAGATCCTGCAATAATTCCCTCTGTCCCATCCTTAAATATTACCTTGCGGCATAGCATCGATCCAAGGTCAAAATCCCCTACATTTGTAAAACGCAAAAATCCTTTTTCATCTATATAGGTTATCATAACGCCAATTTGATCCATGTTTGTGGATATCATGAACTTTTTATTGCTTTTGCCTTTTTTAAAAGCTATTATATTTCCAAGGTTATCTACCTTAACACTGTCAACATATCCTTCTATATCATCAATTATTATATCTGCAACGCCCCCTTCTCTCCCAGAGGGTCCAAAAGATAAGCATAAAGATTTTAAAATATCCATTATATTACCTCCTCCAAACTTTTTAATACAAGCTCCACTAATTTAAGTGTGTTTTCATAGTCCTCTTTTGCCATAATGCTTATTGGGGAATGGATATATCTTACTGGAACAGATATGGATGCAGTCATTACCCCTTCTCCTGTTTTGTGAATTATACCTGCATCGTTTCCGCCTGATCTTCCCTTTTTAAATTGATAAGGAATATTGTTTTTCTCTGCAACCCCAATTATATGTTTTAAAAGTTTTTCATTAGCCATTGATGCACCATCCATTGGAGATAACACAGGGCCTAGCCCAAGGGAGGATACATAATCTTTTTCATCCTCTGTGGTATCTGCACAGGTTGTGCCTTCAAGTACTAATGCAACTTTAGGCCTAATCTTATATGCGGCAACGCCTGCCCCTCTAAGTCCCGTTTCTTCCTGAACAGTAAATGCTCCATATAGGTCAATTCCAAAATCCTCTTCTAAAACTTTAGTAAGTATTGCACATCCCACTCTATCATCTAGGGCTTTTGCCTTTATACATCTGCCCATGTCCACGTACTCACTTTCAAATACAGCGTAATCCCCAATACTTACATACTTTTCGGCCTGTTTTTTGCTTTCAGCACCTATATCTATAAATAAATCCTTAAGTGGCAGTGGTGATTCTGCTTCTTTTTGAGTTTGCAAATGTATAGGCTTTGAGCCTATAACACCTACTATATTCTTATTTTTAAATATAACCCTTTTTGATATAAGTATTCTAGTATCTATTCCCCCAACTGGACTAAATGTTATCCTTCCATCGTCTTTTATTCCATTTACAATAAAGCCTACCTCATCCATATGGGCTGAAACCATAACTTTAGGGCCTTTTCCTTCTTTATGAACCAGCAAGTTTCCCATATTGTCTATACTTGTTTCCCCTTTATCGTAAACTCTATTTTTAATTATTTTTCTTATTTCGCCTTCGCAGCCTGAAACACCAAAGGCATCTGTATATTCCTTAATCATCATATACGCCCTCCCATCCTTTAAAGCCGGATATGAAAAGAGACATTAGCCTGCCAGCTCTTTCAACATCCTTATAATCAACAACCTCTGTTGATGTATGCATAAATTTAATAGGAATTGATATAAGCAGCATTGGTATACCTTCTCTTACCGTCTGCATATCCCATGCATCTGTTCCAGTACATCCTGAGTATGCAACTAAAAAGTATGGTATCTTATTTTTATCTGCTATATCAATTAACTTTTTTGTAAATTCTGGGTGCATATTAGGGCCTATGGCTATCTCTATTCCATCCCCGCACCTTTCCCTCATCTCTTCACTTACATATTTGTCTCCAAAGGTTACATCAATTGCTATACCCAAATCTGGATTTATATCATATGTGGCAGTAGCTGCCCCCATAGCTCCAATCTCCTCCATGGATGTTGCCACATAATATACATCTGCTAATGTATCTTGGTTTTTGAGATACTTTGCTGCAGAGTACATGGCAGCTATACTTGCTCTATTGTCTATTGCCTTTCCAGTTATATAATCCCCGAGAAGGTTGGCACATTTTCTTTTTATAGTTATAAAGTCTCCAATAGATATGTATTTGTTTACATCATCTGGTGTAAGTCCAGTATCTATGGTCATATCCTCCATTTTAATGGCCTTTTTTCTATCTTCCTTACTTAATACATGGGGCGGCTTTGCACCTATAACTCCAAATATCTCCTTTTTACCATGTATTATAACCTCCTGTGCAGGAAGGGTTTTTAAATCCACTCCTCCAACTGTTGTAAAATGTATAAAACCCCTTTTGTCTATATCTTTTACCATAAGACCTATCTCATCTGCATGAGCTGCAATCATAACCTTTAAGCATTTTTTGCTGCTTCCCTTTTTAAATGCAACAAAGTTACCTATGTTTCCTGTCTCCGTTTTATCAGCAACTTGTGAAAAGTAATCATTAAGTATACCATGAATTTTACTTTCATCTCCAGAAACTGCTGAAGCTTCACTTAATTTTATAAGCAAATCTTTTCCGTCCATATTTTACCCCCCAAATCCGTAATCATAGACCTATTATATCACTAAATATATTGGTAAAACTTTAAAAGATGGGCCTCTATTTTGTGATAGAGGCTCATCTTTTGGGTTACTGTTACTGTTTTGATTGTATTATGGAATTTGTCCAATCTAGTATATCAGATACAACTTCATCTCTATTTGTCTCGTTTAAAACCTCATGGCGTGCATCTTTATAAAAATTATATTTTACATTATTTATCCCTAAATTTTTATATTGATCTATGAGCCACCTTATTGTTTTATTGTTTTTGCCAACAGGGTCTTTCTCTCCAGCAATAAATAATATAGGCAGATTCTTTGGTATTTTAGCCATATTCCCCACCTTATGCATATCTTTTAAGCCTCCTAGAAGATCCACGAAAAATCCTGCTGAAAATATGGCACCACAGTAAGGATCAGCAATATACTTGTCTACTTCTTTTTCATCTCTGCTTAGCCAATCAAAGTCTGTTCTGGTAGGTTTAAAGGAATTATTATAGCTTCCAAAGCTTAAATTGTTCATCTTTTCGCTCTTTGTTTTAGCTCCTACCTTTTTTACCTCTTTCTTTGCTATTTTCTCGCCCATTGCAGTCAAAAAGCCTTGTTTACCTGCTGTTCCTGAAAGTATTACCCCATCTATTGTGTCTCCATACTTTTCTATATAGCTCTGTGAAAGAAAAGATCCCATGCTATGGCCCAAAAGAATTACAGGCAGACCTTTATTTTCAGACTTTATAATATTGTTTAATTCGTATAAGTCCTCAACCATCCAATTAAAGCCATCCTCACCGCAATACCCTACATTCTCAACTGATCCTGCAGTTTTTCCATGGCCTCTATGGTCATTTGCATACACTATATAACCTTGGTTTGTTAGCTTTTCTGCAAATCTCTCATATCTTAATGCATGCTCCGCCATTCCATGGGCAATTTGAATTACCCCTTTAATATTTTTACCCTCATCTCCCTGCCATTTGTAAACAAAGATTTCTACTCCGTCCTTATCCTTGAAAGTAAACTCCTGTTTCTTCATAGCAAACCCTCCAATATTTTTATATAATTCTAATTATATACCAATTCTGACATCTTTTATATACCAACTCAACTTAATTAGTATCAAATACCTATTTTAAAATAGTATAATTCCGATATAATAGTATAACAATAGTTTATTGGGGTTGATACTTGATGAATAATTTTAGCATAAATATTAATATGTTACAGGATCCTAAAATTTTAAAAGAGTATTCATTAAAAGAAGGTATGTCCATATTGGGCAAGATTGTTTCACTTGATAAAGGTGATGCAGAATTAATGCTTTTAAATGGGGAAACAATTAAAGCAACAATTGCTAAGGATGTAGATCTTCCAATTTCTACTCCCATACAATTTGAGGTAGTAGAAGCCAAGGAAGATTCTATTATACTGCGCCCTAAATTAATTGACCCAGCAATAACAGATGCAGAAGGTAATAATGAGCCTATATCTAAAGAGAGGGTTACTCATGGGATTGTGTCAGCTCTTAATATAAATGATACCCCACAAAACATAAAGCTTTTAAATAATCTAAAACCTTGTTCTATAGCGGAAAACATTTATAAGATGTTAAATGTTCTATCTAGTGATGAACATACAGATTCCAATATCTCAGATATTAAAGATTCATTTTTTATATCTAAAGACAAGCTAGAGGAATATATAAAGGAGTTTAATAACGCACAAGTAGATAATGAAGTCGGTATGACCAAAGAGTTAGGTATTAAAGGCAAGCAGCTTAAATATGGCATGGAGAAATTAGTTGGGGATATAGACAAGCTTTTATCTAATATTAAAAAGTCAAATATTCCAAAAGAGGAATATGCGCATATATCTACAGAGCTTTTAAAGGAGCTTTCCATACAGAGAAGCCATCCATTTCCACTATTTTTTATACCAATTCCACTATTTTTTAATAATCATTTCTATCCTAGTGAGATATGTATAGAAAAAGACGGGGAAAATGAGGATGGAGAAGGAAATACTTTTATTTATCTGTTTATAAATACGAATCATTTGGAAAATATAGAGGTTGATATAGCAAGCACCCCTCATGGATTAGATATAAATTTATATTGCAAGAAAAGGTTTATAGATTTGTTTAAAGATAACATGGATGAGCTTAAGCTTAAATTAAATACGACGCCATCTATTAATTTAAATTCTTTTAATGTTTTAGAACTTAAAAAGGAAAGGACTGTACAAGACCTATTTAAAAAATATATAAAGCCTTATCCTTCATTAGATACATTGGCTTAGGGGGAATTACTTATGAAAAAGTTAAAGCAGGCTGCCGCCTTAAAATATGAGCCTCAAGATAATGCACCAAGAGTTGTTGCAATTGGTAGGGGTGAAATCGCAGAAAGAATAATAAAAATATCTAAAGAAAATAATATACCCTTGATACAAGATGAGGAAACAGCTCAAATTCTATGCAGCCTTCCCATTAATTCTGAAATACCAGAGGAGTTATACACAGTAATTGCTGAAATTTATGCATTTATTTTAAATATGGATTTAAAAAACAAGCAGGAATAGTTTCCTGCTTGTTTTTATAATTCCTGCTTGTTTTTTATGGCTTGTCCTAATTAATTCTTAAATAAGGTTCTGGATTTACACGCTGTCCATTTATTCTAACTTCAAAGTGGACATGAGGGCCAGTTGATGCACCTGTGCTTCCGGAAAGCGCTATTTTTTGTCCTGCTGATACTTGATCACCTAGTCCAACTACAATTGAGTTATTATGAGCATACAAACTCATAACACCACTACCATGGTCTATAACTACATAATTTCCATATCCAGCGTTGCTATGCCTAACAAGTACAACCGTGCCTGCTGCCATAGAGTAAACTGGTATATTAGTATTTCCTGCAGTAGCTATGTCAATTCCCCAATGGGTAGTTGTTATTCCTGTAAAAGGATCTCGCCTTGAGCCATAGCCAGACGATATTATAGGCCTTCCACTTGGAAAGTCTGAACTATGTAGTATAGCTGCTACATTACCATTGTAATTTCCGCCATGTCCTGTACTTCCGCCATTTCCTTTGTTCTGCGCTTGCTTGCGCCTATTTTCTTCTTCAATCTGTTTAAGTATCTGATTAATCTCTTTATCTACTTTTGCAGCTGCAGCCTCTTCTTGCTGTATCTTCCTAGTATACTCCTGGGAACTTCTGCTTAAAACTGCTACAAGAGTCTTTTGTTCCTTGTTTTGGTTAACCAAATGATTCTTTTTTTCATTTACCTTAGATTGGTAGGCAACAAGCTCCGCCTTACTTTTTTCAAGATCAGCCTTTTTTCTGTCTATCTCTTCTCTTTTACCTTTTAGCTCTTTAAGCATATCTATATCATAGTTTATTACCTTTTTCATAAGATCTGCTTTTACTATAAAATCAGAGAAGCTGTTAGAGCTTGCCAATATTTCTAGATATCCAGAAGCAGCACCACATTTGTATAAGGAATTTATCCTTTTTGTCATCTTTTCATCTTGATCTTCATAAACCTTTACTGCGGTTTCAAGTTCCTTACTAGTCTTATTTATGGTATTTTGCACGCCGTTTATTTTTGCATGCAATGTGTTGATTTCACCATTTACCTTGCTAATATCTGACTCTATACCAGATATTTTTCCTTTAGTTTGTTTAATCTCTTCTTCAAGCCCCTGCTTCTTCTTTACAAGTTCTTGTTTACTATTTAGATGCTCCTGTTTTTGATTTTTCTTATCAGATATACTATCCGCCATAGCACTAGTATTAAATACAAAAATAAGCATCAAAGCCAAGATCAAACTAGAGGTCTTTTTAACTTTGCTCAACAGATATCACCTCCTCTCGTCTTAATTTTGGGCTATGTTTTAAGTAACTGTTGGCTTTTTGATCGGATATATTGATTTGATTGACTTCCGCTGCTCCAAAATGCC
>DIRE01000035.1:19501-23222 GCA_002426575.1 Clostridiaceae bacterium UBA5444
AATCAAATCAACATATCCTGACGTCAATACCTTAATAAAGCATAGCCAAGTCATCATACGTTAAGGAATTTCCTCATGGAGATAATACTTCCAATGGAGCCAAGGGCTGCGCCGAGGCAAACAAACATTGCAATCATGCCGGGTACAATGTCCCCTGGTTTAATAAGTTTAATTATTTTTAAATCTTTAATAAGCATTTGGGATACTGCTCCATATCCGTAGCTTACAATTATGCCAGATATAACTGCTCCTATAATTCCAAGCAGTATTCCTTCTATTACAAAAGGCCATCTTATAAACCAATTTGTGGCTCCAATGTACTTCATTATGCCTATTTCGTTCTTTCTAGCAGAAACAGTCAGCTTTATTGTATTTGAAATAAGGAATATTGATACAATAAATAGTACTATCATAAGTGCTAGTCCAACAGTTTTAACAAAGTTTGTTATTTTAATTAGAAGCTCCATAACTGGCCTTGCATCATTTATTTTGTCGATTCCTTCCATTCCTTTTAACTTTTCCACGACACCATCTACATACTGCGGTCCATCCATTTTTATAATGTAGGATGCAGGCATAACCTTATTGGCATCTATTCCTTCTACAACCTCTGCATTTTCTCCAAGCTGTTTTTTGAAGTTTTCAAGAGCTTCCTCTTTAGTTTCATATACAACATCAGTAACTCCTGCTGAGCCTTTTGCTGTCTTTTCAATTACCTTCATTTGATTATTGTCTAAATTATCTTTTAAAAATACTTTTATCTCAACTGTAGATCCTACATTTTTCATGGCAAAATTAGCATTAGACATTGTTACATAAAAAACCCCAAGTACCAAAAGTGTGGCCATAACCGTGGTTATGGATGCAATACTCATCATTCTGTTTCTTGCAACACTTTTTAAACTTTGGTTAAAATGGTAACCAACAGTCTTAATCTTCATACCCGTAAACCCCTCTTTCTTCATCCCTTATAAGCTTGCCCTTCTCTAATGCAATAACCCTTTTTTTCATCCTATCTACTATATCTCTTGCATGGGTTGCCATTAGAACGGTTGTCCCAGAGTTGTTTATATCTTTTAACAATTCAATTATATCCCAAGAAGTATCTGGATCTAGATTTCCTGTTGGTTCATCAGCTATAAGCATTTTGGGGTTATTTACAAGTGCCCTTGCTAAAGCAACTCTTTGTTGTTCTCCACCTGATAGCTCACCTGGATATGAGTTTGCTTTTCTGCTTAAGCCAACCATACTAAGAACCATTGGGACTCTTCTTCTTATATCCCTTGCTGGTGCTTCAATTACATGCATGGCAAAAGCCACGTTTTCATATACGGTAAGCTTGGGCAATAATCTAAAGTCCTGAAATACCGTGCCTATAGTTCTCCTATAATAAGGTATGTCTCTACTTTTTAACTGATTTAAATCCACATTGTTTACTTTTACTATCCCTGAGGTTGTCTTAACCTCCCTTAGCAAAATCTTAATAAATGTTGATTTTCCGGCACCACTTGGCCCTACTAAAAAAACAAATTCTCCCTTATCTATGTTTAGTGTAATATCGAAGAGAGCTACTACGTTTTCTCCATATTTCTTTGTAACATGCTGCATCTCTATCATATTCGGCCAACTCCTATTTATTAAGCTTAAGTGCATAGCTAAATAATTTAATATTTTTTTTAATACAATGCAATATATAAAAATATCATGTTCCTATTATACCATAATAATTTATTATGTAAAAAAATATACATTAATATTTTATTATGTATATTTTAACAAGTAATATATTCTTTACTTCGCTACATTTAACCAAATTCCTCCCTAATACCATGTTTTTAAAAAACTTTTTGTCAAAAAAATAAGGTATATATAAAGATGCCTAGGCATCTTTATATATACCTTATTTGATGAATGCTTTTATTGTTTTTATTCATCATCAATTTCTGTAAATCCTTCTCCTAGTACCTCATGGGAAGCACTTACCGAAATAAACGCTTTAGGGTCAACGCTTTTAATATACTCTCTAAGCCTTATAAATTGCCTTCTGCTTATTACAGTATACATTATCCTTTTCTCTTCTCCGGAATAAGCACCCTGCCCCGTGAAGAAGGTAACCCCTCTTTCAAGCTCATTCATTATATAATCAGATATAACCTCTATTTCGTCGCTCATAATAAATACTTGCATTGCAACGTTAAATCCTTCAATTGCATAGTCTATAAAGTATCCATTAGATATTACTGCAACTATTGCATATAATCCTTTTTCAACCCCAAAGGTAAGTGCTGCAAATAATGTTACAACAAAGTCAATAATTAGCAGAGATTTTCCTATATCAATATGCAGATACCGATTTATTATCTTAGCTAATATATCTGTCCCACCGCTTGAGGCATTGTTATCAAATATTACTGCCATTCCGAGTCCTGAAAGTATTGTACCTATTATTGTAGATAAAAGAATATCATTGGTTATAGGTGCCTGGATAGGGAATACTTTTTCTAAAATTGATATAGTGCCTGAAAGTCCAAGACTTGCATAAATAGTTTTAACTCCAAATTTTGATCCTATTGTTAAAAATGCTATAGTAAACAATATAATGTTTACTATAAGCATAATAAAACCAACACTTAAAAAAGGGAAATAGTTGTTAGTTATCATGGCAATACCCATAGCCCCACCTGCAGCAATATCATGAGGTATAAGAAAAAAATACTGTGATAGAGCAACAATGATTATACCTACTGTAATAAAAAAGTATTCTTTAATCTTAATCTTAATCTTCCTATCCATAATGCCACCACATTTCATTTAGAGTACTTGTACAACTATTACTTTCGTTTGGAAATTTAACCGCAATTAGTTAAACCCCAAAGCTACATAATTTTATGCGTATCTAATCCTTATCTACTTATTTTTTTGAAATAATCGATTTTGCTTCTTCAACAAGTCTGTCTGATGTTAATCCATAAAGTTTTAAAAGTTCATCAGGTTTACCTGATTGACCAAATGTATCCATAACACCAACTCTTTTTAATTTTGCTTGACATTCTTCGCATAAAACCTCGGCAACAGCACTTCCTAATCCTCCGATTATGCTGTGCTCCTCTGCTGTAATTATTGCTCCCGTTTCTTTTGCCGCTTTAATTATTGCTTCTTTGTCAATTGGCTTTATTGTATGAATATCAAGTACTCTAGCATCTATTCCTTCTGCCTTTAGTGTTTCAGCAGCTTCCATGGCCTTTGATACCATAATGCCTGTAGCTATTATGGTTACATCTTTACCTTTCTTTAATGTTATTGCTTTTCCTATTTCAAACTTAAAGTCTTCCTCGTTATATAAAACAGGAACAGCTAGCCTTCCAAGCCTAATGTAGACAGGCCCTTTATACTCTGCGGCAGCTAATATTGCAGCCCTTGTCTCTACGGCATCAGATGGGCTTATAACAGTCATATTAGGTATTGATCTCATAATAGATATATCTTCTATAGGCTGATGGGTAGCTCCATCCTCTCCAACTGTTAATCCTGCGTGTGTTGCAGCTATCTTTACGTTTAATTTAGGGTAGCATATGGAGTTTCTTATCTGCTCAAAGGCTCTTCCTGCGGCAAACATGGCAAAGGTACTTGCAAAAGGTATCTTTCCGCAGGTTGATAATCCTGCTGCAGTTGTCATTAAATCTCCTTCTGCTATGCCCATATTAATAAATCTTTCAGGATA
>DIRE01000035.1:23281-48173 GCA_002426575.1 Clostridiaceae bacterium UBA5444
AAAGGTACTTGCAAAAGGTATCTTTCCGCAGGTTGATAATCCTGCTGCAGTTGTCATTAAATCTCCTTCTGCTATGCCCATATTAATAAATCTTTCAGGATACTTTTCTCCAAATTCAGCAGTCTTTGTTGATTTTGAAAGATCTGCATCTAAAACAACTATGTTTTTATTCTTTTCTCCAAGTTCAACTAAGGTTTTCCCGTAAGCTTCTCTTGTTGCAATATTTTTGGCCATTACCTTCCACCTCCGAGTTCCTGCAATGCCTTTTCACACTGTTCTTTGTTAGGAGCAGATCCATGCCATCCTGCTTCATTTTCCATAAAGGAAACTCCTTTTCCTTTTATAGTTTCACAAACAATTACTGTAGGCTTTCCCTTTGTATCTTTTGCCTTACAAACTGCATCTAGTATCTGTTTCATATCATGACCATTTATCCCAATTACATTCCATCCAAAGGCTTTGAATTTATCCCCTATAGGGTTTGGGTTCATAACATTCTCTACAGGTCCATCTATCTGAAGCCTATTATGATCTACAAATGCTGTAAGGTTGTCAAGCTTATAGTGGGCAGATGTCATTGCAGCTTCCCATACCTGACCTTCCTCAAGCTCTCCATCTCCAAGTAGGGCATATACCCTATAATCCTTTTTATCCATTTTTCCTGCAATAGCCATTCCGTTTGCAGCGGACAATCCTTGGCCTAAGGATCCTGTTGACATATCAACACCAGGAGTTCCTTTCATATCTGGATGTCCTTGAAGCATAGCGCCTGCCTTTCTAAGTCCCATAAGTTCACTTACAGGAAAATAACCCCTCTCTGCTAATGCGCTATATAAAACTGGGGCTGCATGACCCTTTGAAAGCACAAACCTATCTCTATCCTCCCATTTAGGATTCTCCGGCTTTATATTTAAAACATCAAAATATAGTGCTGTAACTATATCAGCCGCAGAAAGAGACCCTCCTGGATGGCCAGAACTTGCTTCTGTAATCATCTCAATAACATGCCTTCTTATTTTATTCGTTGTTTCATCTAACATCTCATATCTATCCATGTACTTTAACCTCCTGACAAGATTTATCTTTTATAGTATGCACATTCTTTTTAGGCCTGATTCATATGACCTTTTAATTGACCATAATTATTATATCAGCAAATTAGCCATTTTAAAAGAAGGAAGGAATAAATGTTAATTATTACAACAATGAAACACTAAAACAAGCTTTGCTGTTCTAGTTTAAACATGGAAGATGTAAGGATCTCTTCTTCATCTTTCTTAACTAAATTCTTCTTAATCTTAACATCAAGATACTCATCATATCTTCCAACTTCTCTTTCAACATTAAATGCATATATAAGGTTAAATCTATCGCATATTGCAGGCTTATCATGGTCTGTAAAGCATATAAGCTGGGTGTCATACTTTTTTGCTACTTCAAACATCGGTATAAGCAAATGTTCTGAACTTATGGCTCCAAAAGGGTTATCCATTATAAGAACCTTGCTGTCTTGAGTATGTTTTAATATGTTGCTTCCCCTTGAATAAGACAGCAATGAAATAAATATTACAAAAGCACTAACGAACCTTTCTCCGCCAGATGTACTAATAGCTTCCCTCCAAGTTAATTTAGTTGTCTTATTCTGTTCTATCTTAGTGAGGTTTATGCCTACCCTATTAATTCCTATGAGCCTATCAAATAAATCTATTGTATTTATTTCATTAGACAACAAGTTATCCATTGGCTTACCCTGTTTATATAGGCTAACGCAATTGCTAATTGTCCCCTTTACATATTCATTTAAAATAATCTCATCTAGGCCTTCTTTTGGAGGCATTGATATTGTAAGCATCTTCTTCCTAGAACCAAATACATCAATGGCTGAATTTCTATCTATACTGGCCATTTCATCATATACTTTCTTTACATATTCTAATGTAATATCAGATATGCTTCTCTCCATATCCTCTATTCTCTGTATATCTATGCTATGCTGCTTAAGCTTCATATCTATTTGTATTATTGCCCTTTCAATTGCATAGGATCCATATTCATATTTATACTTCTTTTCATCATTAAGCAGGTTTGTAAACAATTGCTCAAATATATCTGCCTTATCTATAAATTGCATTTCAAAATTGTTATACTCTGCTCTAAGTTCTTCTTTTTTTACATCTCTTTTATTTTGCAGGTTTTTGTATTCATTTATAATATTGGTCCTATACTCAGATAAATCTTCTATAGGCTCTACATTCTCTACTCTATATTGAAATTCTCTGTAGTCATACAACTTGTTTATTTCTCCATCTAACTTATTTATTTCCGTATTTAACTTGTACATTTCAGACTCTAGGTCATTTTTTTCAAGCATTAACGCCTCTCCAACCGTATCAAAGTCTAAATACTCAATAGCTTCAATATCTTTAGGTTCTTTACCTTGGCACCTATTATATATTTCAGAGTGTTTATATTTTAAACTTTTTTGAGTCTCTTCGATTCTACCTGACAATTTATCCTTTTGGCTGTTTAACTTCTTTTCTTTATCTTGATAATCCTCAAGAAGAGCTTTTGTTTCCTTAAGTTCAATGAAACTATATGTTATGGTCGTATACTCTATCTCAGGTATATTGTATTCCTGGAGTTTTTCATACAATCTTCCATACCTTTCATTTAGGCTGTCTAAATCTCTTTGCAGGGATTTAACGTTTCCGCCCTGCTGACTTATGAGCCCCTCCCTCTCTGCCTTAAGATCTATTATAGTACCTGTTTCCATATTCCCATTTTTTGCATTAGCATACTTGGCATATTCTTTTATATCTTCCTCTAGGGTTTTTATTACTTCGTCTATCTGCGCCTTTTTTATATATTCTTCATTTTTAAGTCTTACAATTGTTTTTTCTAATCCTTCGATGCTATTTATAGTATTTTTAATTCTATCTTCCAAAGAAGTCTTTTCGGCTTTAGATTTTAGGTAGTCCTCATACAGTACAAATAATCGTATAACCTCATCAGTCTGCATGTTTATATTATTTTCCCCTGTGTATAATTGCATTAACTTTTGATCTATTTCCTCATTCTCTTTACGAATATTTAAATTTTTCTCTTCAAGGGATGCAATATTATTGTTTTCATCATATAATTCATTTTCCACATTTTCCAAACTAATTCTAAGGCTTTCTACTTCATGTTCTGTATATTCAAATCCTTCAATCCTGCTCTTATCTATCATAGTATTTTGGGTAGCCTTATGGGCATCTTTTATAGAGTTCTTAATCTCTGATAACTCATTTTGCCGCTGCTGCAGCAATTCCCTAAGGTGTCTTTCATCTAGCAATTTTTGATTAAAAGACATTAAAAAGTTCATATCCCCTATATTTTTGATTTGGTTAAATGTAACTATATTCAGCTTATCTTCAAGGCTTTCACGCTCAATCACGGGGAAGGCTAGAGATGTAAATAGCTTTAAATCTATCTTCTTTAGATTTTCGAAATCTCTTCTAGACATTATAATTGAGTATGGGATAAATGGGTTATTACTTAGCAAGGTCTCTTTATCCTCAGCACTTATAGAATAGTTTTTAAGCCATTCATAACCAAAATCAATGTCTATGCCATTATCATCAAGTGCCTCTTTAAGCTCTATTGGTATAGGTATTGTTTTCCCACTCTCATACATATTAATATACTTTTCGATACTATCCTGCTGACTGTTTAAATCCCTAATCACGCCATTAAATTTATTTAGCTCTGTCTCAATTATCCCTATAGCTATATCCTTATAAAACAATTTATCACTATTTATTTCATACTTTTTATATATACTTAATATTTCTTCCCTAGATTTTTCATATTCTATAATACTTCTTTTATACTGATCCACCTTCTGGGCTAGTCTCTGGATATTTTGTCTTGCAGCTTTTATCATAATTTCTAGTTGGTTCATTTCTTCTTTATTTTTGTCTTTTTCATCCACAAACCTATTTATTTTATCAACAGTATCCTCTTTTTTATCGTGTAGGAATTTATTATAATCTTGTACCTCTTTTTTATCATATTCTTGAAGCAAATAATTTCTCTCTAAAGTAAAATCTTTATACCTTTGCTTAATATTCTTTTCCTCTCGGTTAAATACAGCAATAGAGCTTTCAGCACTAATAAGTCTTTTATCAAACTCACTTTTCTCATCTTCATGTGATGTCTTCTGCAATTTATAATCTTCAATGCTTCTATTTATATCTGATAATTCTTCTTTTTTGATGCTAAGATCATTATTCTCGCACTTTATCTTTTTATCATATAAAAGATTTAATGAGTAGTTTATATCATTTAACTTATCCTCTATTTGCTCCTGCCCCATTGTCTCTGTTTTAAGCTCAGATTCCTTTTTTACAATATCTCCACCGGTTTTTTCAAAATCCTTAAAAACTTCCGCACATTCCATTACCTGCTGCTTATGTTTTAACTCATTAACATATTCATTAATATTCTCTATCTTTTCTATAAGCTCATTACGCTTTTTTAAAAAGTCAGAAAGGTTATTATCCTCTTTATAGTAGTCATAGGATAGTCTATTGTATAGCAGTTCATCAAAGGCTCCCTTATTTTTTTCAGTCTCTATTTTTAACTCATCTTTTTTATTTAATAATTCTTCATGCCTTATATTTAAAAAGCGATAAAGATTACCTATACTAATTTCTGTATCCTCTATTACATTTAAAATATTATTATACTTTTCAAGCTTCAGCAGCAAGTCTTGAGACTTTACTTTAAATAATTCAAACACCTTTTTCTCTTCAATTATCTTTTCATTTAGAACCAATTGCTCAGCATGGTTTTTAATAAGTTCCCTTATTTGCTCAATGACGTTCCCATTTTTATTAAGGCTCTCCTCTATAGCCGGCATAAACCACTTGTTTATAAGCGCTTTATTTGTTTTACAATCATCAAAGAAAGTGCCAAGACCTGCCTCTTTTTCATTTATCTTCGTCATAAGCCTTCTCCACTCGCTAGGGTTAATTTTATATGTTGCAAGGCTATCATTATATTTTTTCTTGTCCTCTGGTACTTCCCATCTATATACATGGACATTGTACTCATTGCCTTTTTCAGCATATGAAAGATTCTTTATTACCTTATCAAATTCCACCATCTTCGTAATATTATCTTCTCTATATGTTAAATCAATGTTTTCTATATCAAACTTATTTGCAGAATTGTATTCAGATGTGAATGTTATTACCCTAATGCTTTCATCATTCTCTTCACTGCTATTTTTACCTGATGTAACCTTTATGCCTATTCCAGTTGTAACCCTCCCAGCATTATCGTCAAGCAGCCATTCTATCATTATGTATGTTGGAGGTCCAACTTTTTTGAAATAAGACTTAAACGCCCTATCCTTTAGATTCATTTTAGGAACCATAGGCTGCATAAGCATGTGAACTAAAACAGATTTACCACCACCGTTTGCTAATATATTTAATGTGCTTTCGCCTCCATAGTAGTCAAACATGCTATCGTAAATATGTCTGTTTTGATTATATGTGAAATTAACTATTCTAACCCTGTTTATCTTAGGCATATTAAAAACCCCTTTAGTAGTTGTTCTCTTCCTCTGAAAATAATCTATCTATTCTATCTTTCCTATCCTTGTTTAAAAAATTATAACTCATTAAATGAGTAAGCTTATTGGCAGGTCTTATGTCCTCTTCTAAAACGTCATATTGAAGCAATCCCTGCTTTTCTAAGAAACTTGCAACGCTCCTTACATAACCAAACTTTGTCTTTCGCATCTTTGAGGCGGGATCATCTGTAGGAAGGGCACTCCATTGCTCATATATAGAAACAACATTAAATGATGCCTCCTCTTCTTCCTTTTCAATATAAGCCTTCGATGCAGCAAATTTAAGCCTTTCCGTAATATCCTCTACCACCTCTGATATCCTCATAAAATCCCTTGATTTAATAATATTTCCCTTTCCCTTGAAAAACTCAGATATTATAAGGGTAACTATATATTGGGACAAGTAAAGATCTACCTTTCTAGTATCAGAACCTACAATTCGCTGCATTTCACTTGCCTTTATACCCAAAACGTCATTATCCTCCCCAGGCAAAATATATATTACTTGTGCGTATTTCTCTATGGTTACATCACTTTCCCTTGCAAGGATTTCAACTATTGCCCTAACCTCATTATCTGAATATGCAATATATAGTTCTTTATTATTTTCAAGGCCCAATTCTCCTTCTTTAAGAAGAAAATAGTATATTTGCATGGCCTTCTCTAAATTCTGCTGTTCAATCAATTTCTTTCACCTCCGCCTTAAAAACCATTTCAGGGCAAACTAATTGTTCTACCATGGAAAAATCATTGCTTTTATCATCAGGATACATTTCTGAAATAGTCAATCTACTATCCCCATCAGCCTCAATATATATATTTATAATTGATTTATATATATTAGACCTAGGCCTAGTTAAAAGCTGCAGCACACAATACTTTATATCAAACTCTTCTGAAGGGGTAAATACAGTATTATTCTGGGACTCTAATATTTTTCCAACCTCTATATTTTTCATATTATGAAGCTGGAGGAGCACATTTAAAAGTATCCTAGCTTCAGGTATAAACCTTATATATTCATCTTTACCTCTTTTTTTAACACTATCTACTATGCTGCCAAGGGATATTCTATGTCCTTTTGCATCAAATACCTCTTTAAATAGTATGTCCAATATATTAGTATACTTTTCATTTAGCTCTTTAATTTCCTTTTCTCTTTCGCTTTCTCCTTTATTTATGTAGTTATCATCACAAAGTATACTGCCATCTACTGCTGCTTCATCATAGCTTTCTATGCGCTGCTCTTTATATGCTAGATTTATGTTATAAATTCCACTAAATGCGGGTCTGAATAATGGTCTTAATATTTTTGATATAGCATTTATAGAATTAGGGCTTTCTTCTATCCTGTTTAGAAATGTCTCTTCAAAGTCAAGCCTATTCTCAAACCCTATATACAATATATTATCTATTGCCTCAGAGTAGATCTTCTGAAGTTCTTGCTGCTTTAGCAAAAGTTTTGACTGTTCACTTATAATATACCTAAGCCTGTTTTTTATATATACAATATTATCGATGTCCTCAGCAAAATCTGGGGAATACTTTAGCCTATCATCGTTTATAAGCTCTTCCTCACTAGTCAGTATCACCCTATATAAGCTTTCATACCCTTGTTTTTGCTCTTCTAAAGATGCAAAAGTATTATTATAGATCTCTTCATATTCATCTATGCCTGCAGTACCTATGTCCTCTTTTACCTTCTTTATAAAATAATTAATCTTTTGTATTTGGCTTCTGCAAATATTAAAAAGATTGTCAACGCTTTGCCTTGCAGAGCCAAAGTTCCTCTTCCGTATGGATATAGAAAGCTTTAACTGTTCAATTGAAATCTGCATAGATTCTTCTATTTCAAGGGTATTAAACATGAATTTATACCCCTGAGGTGTAAGGTAATAAGAAAAGGTTTTGTTTCCGTCTATTATCACCCTTTTATCATCTATAATCTTTACATTTATCTTTATGGGTTTTTCTTCTCTATAGTTATAAGAAGAAAAATAGTATGGAATGCCGCCATTTTGCAAGCAATCCTTTATAATATAGTCTGTAAGGCTCATATATTCCTCATCAGGTATTTCCTTCTTAAAATACTCTGCATCAAGAGTTCTTATATAACTTGCAATATCATCTTTTGTGCAGGATTCTTCTATCAAAGACTTCTCCATTATAAAACATAATACTAAAAGTATTAAATTTATGGATTCTTCTTCATCAAAACCACATTCTTTAAACTGGGGTTTCCTTGAAATCTTGCTGATTATAAATTCAACTATTGCAATTATCTCCATCCTTTTATGGAAAGTGTCCAAAAAATCATACACCATATCTATCTCACCCTTTTAAAACTTGATAATTAATTATCTCTTGTGGTATATATAACCCTTTTTCAAGCATATTAATCATCTTTATTTGTGTATCCATATCAAATTCATTGAGAAACTCTTTATACCCATTCTTTATCTGATGTTTCTTCATTGTCTTTAATTTGTCCTCGCAAGATAGTTCTATCATTTTTAAATAAGCCCTTTTAAATAATTTTATATCCTTTATATTATTAGACTTTTTCTTAAGCGAGGTATATATAGAAACCCCTTCAAAATCTAAATCTCCAAAATAATAATATATATTATCTTCATCCTTTAATCTTTCATCTTCCTGTTCTTTTATTTCTTCAAAACTGCTTACAATCTTTTTGCCCTCTCCATATATAACCCCATAAAAGTCCATATCAAAAAAACATTGCTTATAGTCTTCCATCATAAGCTTTCTCATTGTATACCAGGTATCCTTATTTTCTATGATTAAAATATTATTGCTTGTTTTTGTATTCTTAATATAATAAAAAAAAGGTTCAGGAGTTTTATATATGTTCAAATCCCCCATTACCAGCCCAAGATTTTTAAGTATTGTTCCTGATAGGCTGTTATCTTTTAAGAACTTTTCCTCTCCCCAAATGTCGAAGGATCTTTCATTAATAGACATAGCACTTTTTAATGCTTCTCTATTGTATTTAAAATAGTCACCTAAAAGCATAATATATTCCCTATGTTCTATATATTTTTCAATATTTCTTTTATAATAATCTATGGACAATATAGGTGGGAAGCTTATCTTCATCTCTTCTATGTAACCTTCCTCGTCTACTTTATCTTTAACTATTCTATATTTTTTATATAGTGGAGGGTTCTTGCCATTTAGTCCATTAGACTTAACAGGCTTTATCCTGCAATCTGCTATAAGCTTTTGAGCTATGTTATATAAATCCATATACTCTTTTACATTAAAAAATCTACCCATTTCATCTAAAGTTATAATGGTTTTATTATAATCTAATATATTCTTCATACTGTAACCTCCAATCGCATTAGAATTTACATAATAATTGCTCAGTATATAATACCAATTATATACCAATTGGCATGTAAAATTCACTATATCATGCTTTAATTGTTTGCATATAAAAAAGCTACACCGTTTTTAGTATAAACAGTGTAGCCTTTTATATCTTATCTTACATTTCTTTCAAACCAAAACTAATCATTAAGCCATCATTGACCCTACTCATAAGCTCATCATTTATATGACCTATTTTCTCTTTCAACCTTCTTTTATCTATCGTACGTACTTGCTCAAGCAATATAACTGAATCTTTGTTTAAACCGTATTCATCAGAACTTATTTCTATATGAGTAGGAAGTTTTGCTTTGTTTATCTGGGATGTGATTGCTGATATAATTATAGTTGGGCTGTACTTATTTCCTACGTCATTTTGAACAATAAGAACAGGTCTAATTCCCCCTTGTTCAGAACCAACAACTGGGCTTAAATCAGCATAGTATATATCTCCTCTTTTTACCGCCATTGTCATCTATATTATCACACTCCGAGAGACTCGCCTCGTAACTGCAGTAATCGCAGCAATCCATAGCAAGCCCAAATTCTGCAATTTCTTGATTAAGCTTAGACATTTCTAAATAACCTGATATTAATCTTTCTCTAAGCTTATATCTTTTCTTTTCCTCAATATATAGTATTATAGCTTCCTTAATAAATTCACTTCTATTTTTATCATCTTTGCCCAAAATTTCATCAAAATCCTTTAATACACTCTCAGGGAGGCTGATAATTATTTTTTTAGATTCAGTCATATTACTTCTTACCTCCTAAAATAAATATCATATGTATTTCTTTATATGTATGGATTAAAAAGTATGTACACCTGAAAGTGGGAGGCATAATGTATATAATAGCAGTATTTCCATCTTTATATTTACTAACCAACAAATAATAGCCAATAAACTATTATTTTGTTGTAAATAATCAAGCCCTTCGTCTAGTATACATTAAATTAACGGAGAAATCCATACTAATATTCATTTATTAAGTAATTTCTAACACTTACCAAACTCCCACCCTTGTAATAAACCCTTGGAACTCTTTTAGAGAACATACACAAAACCTCATAGTTTATTGTACCTAAAAGGTCTGCCAAGTCTTCTGCTAAAATGCTAATGCCTTTATCTCCCCCCATGATTATAACTTCATCCCCTACAGCTATATCCCCTAGGTCTGTAATATCAATCATACACTGATCCATACATATATTCCCTACAACAGGTGCAAATCTTCCATTTAATATAACTTTTGCTTTCCCAAAAAGCATCCTTGAATACCCATCAGCATATCCTACAGGAAGTGTAGCTATTTTAGACTTTCTTTTTGTAATAAATCTTCTGCCATAGCTTATAGGTGTTCCCGCATCAACTTCTTTAATATATACAACATTTGTCTTCACTGACATTACAGGTTTTAAGCTAATATTATCCTTAATTACATCTTCTGATGGATATAGCCCGTATTGTATTATGCCTACTCTTACGGCATCCATTTTAAGCTCAGGCAAATCAATAAGTGATGCACTGTTTCCCGCATGCTTTATTTTAGGATTCACTCCCCTTTCTTTTAATAAGCCTAAAAAGCTGTTGAATCTATTATACTGAAGCTTTGTAAACTCCTTATTTTCTTCATCTGAAGTGGAAAAGTGGGTAAATATGCCCTCTATTTCTATATTAGGAAGCATACTTATTTTCTTTACAATATCAGCATTTTTCTCATCAGGCGAAAATCCTATCCTACCCATACCCGTGTCTACTGCAATATGGATTTCAGCATTTTTTTTGCATTTAACTGCAGCATCTGACATTGCTTTTGCCATATCAAGTGTAAAGCAGGCTTGGCTTATATCTTTTTCAACAATAATATCAGCCATATTAGGCGGGGTATATCCTAATATCAATATGGATTTATCTATTCCTGCACCTCTAAGCTCTAAAGCCTCATCAACCATTGCTACAGCAAAATCATTAATTCCATTTTCAATACATACCTTTGCAACCTCTATGGCACCATGGCCATATGCATCTGCTTTGATTACAGATATGTATTTAGTTTTGTCCCCTAATTTACTCTTTATTTGTCTTATATTGTACTCTAAATTATCAATATTTATCTCAGCCCAAAGAGGCCTGTATTCTCTAAACATTTATCCACTTCCTTTAGGATTTTATGTCCTCTATTTTAAACATTGTGTCTTCAATATCTACGTTATATTCAAAATCCTTATAATATACTGTAACAACTACATCATCATTTTCATCAGTGATTTCCATCTTAACAGGTATATTAGCCTTTCTATCTATATAAAGTGTTTGATTTTTTCTATATCTATTTCCATCAACTATACATGCTTTAATTACAACATACTCAAAGGATTCATCTTTTTTAATCTCAAGGTTTACATCCTCACCTGAAAAAAGGTTTTTTGCAAAATTGCCTAAAAACATGCCCATATCTTCTACTTCTTTTATATTAAGTATGGTGGCCTGCTTTATTAATGGATGATTGATAAAAAGCTTTTCCCCATCATAGATTGTTATCTTCCCTTTTCTTTCGTCTGGGCTTATAACCTCTAGCCTATACTTGTTTGGATACACAAAATACTGCTTTACAACGTAGCTTTCAATAAGCTTGTTTCCTTTTACAACTATTTCTGCAACCGTAGTATAAGAGTTAAGATTTGCTATCATCTTCTGAGCCTTTGTAAAATCTCTAACCTCCCTATTACCGCCACAGCCTGCAAATATACTAGCAATAGAAATGAACATAAGTATTAGAATAAACATTTTACTAAATATCTTCAAAAAATGCACTCCCCATATCAAAAGTTGAGGACAGTCCTTATAAAAAATATATTCATTCCTATCTTTCATTAGACATATTTAATTAAATATTTATTGTATTATATGAGAATCAAAACTCTTCATCAGATACTTCTTTTATAGCATAGGGTATATTGTCAATTATATCTTGTGCCTTCATTCCATACTCTCCAAGTTTAAATGCTGCCATGTCACCTGCAAGTCCATGTATGTATGCTGCCGCATATGCAGCACATAAAGGCTTCATTCCCCAAGCCAAAAATGATGCAATCATTCCTGTAAGTACATCCCCTGAGCCTCCCTTTGACATGCCAGAATTTCCAGTTGTATTTATATACACCTCTCCATCTGGAGATGATATCACAGTATTTGCCCCTTTAAGCAATGTAACCACGCCATATTTTTGTGAAAAATCTCTGCATACATCTATCCTATTTTGCTGAACATAAGATACATCTTTTTTTATAAGCCTTGCCATCTCGCCAGGGTGGGGTGTCAAAATCATTGTGGTCTTTAGATTCTTTAGCATATCAATATCCTTAGATATAATATTTATTGCATCTGCATCTATTACCCCTGGCATTTCTGCATTTTGAATTATTTGTTTTATAAGTTTAGAAAGATCACTGCTAATTGAAATTCCAGGTCCTATTGCAAAGCTTTTTGACTTTTCAATATTATTCATTATTGCATCTAAAGAGTTAAGGGATATTTTCCCATCACAATCAGGGAGTCCATACACTATTGACTCCATAAGAGTAGGGGCTATAGACTCCTTTATGCAATTTGGAACCCCCATTTTAACTATGCCTGCACCGCTTCTTAGAGAAGATAGGCCACACATTATGGCAGCTCCTGGCATATCTAAAGACCCTGCCACTATAAATGTTGTGCCAAAGGTTCCTTTGTTTATATCCCTATTATTCTTTCTTTTAGGAAATAAACCTTTTATATTCTTTTTTTCTATTATATTTGCGTCATAACCAATACTCTCTGGTACATTTTCTGTTTGAAAATAGCTATTTACAGCCTCAGCAACTGCATAAGCTGCTGCGTATTCCCCATCATGAGTAATTGAAATATGTATGTTTTTTATATTTTGTGTACTAGCTACAGAATATGCATTTCCATACAAATTAACATAAGGCTTTCCATGGTCGTCCCTTAATACCTCAATATCCTTCCAACCCATTTTAGAAAACCCTGTTCCTAATGATTTTACAACCGCTTCCTTAGCCGCAAAGTTTCCTGCAACATGATTAGAATTGTTGCCTCTTGAATTAAAGTATTTTACCTCATCTTCAGTGAAGACTCTATTTAGAAATTTACCTTTTCTTTTTAATATATTATCTATCCTTTTTATATAGACTAAATCAACACCCACGCCAACAATATGCATATTTGATTCTCCTTAATCCATGCTTCATGCTTTCATTATAATATTATAATACTTATTGGGATTTAGTTTAAGGTTTTTGGCATAAAAAAATACAGCTATTATTATAATAAGCTGTATTTTGTCTTTAAGTATTTATTATAGCCCAGTACTTTGTGATAAATCTACTATCATAGGCTCTTTGTCAATAGTATAAGAATTAGATTTTACTATAGCAGAAGATTGAATAGTTGCTTGCCTTTTATAGTTTTTGTGTTCTGGATCTGAAACCTTGTTGTATATTCCAGCTGTCAATAATAAAGCCAGTGTAAGTATGCTTATTACAAGATAAAATCTTTTCATTATACCACCCCTTATATTATATATTAGTATTAATAAATTTGGATTAAGTATTGTCATTTGGCTATGTTTTGGTGCAATGCTAACTTCAGGCTATATTGGTTTACTGGAGCAGCGACTTAAATGCCTATTTTTATCAACTTTATTTAATTTTAAAAGAATAGGCATTCCGGAGCAGCGGAAGTCAACCAATATAGCCTGTTTAGAAATCAACAGTTACTTAAAACATAGCCTATCGTTTATGCTTTTAAAATAATATGTCTTACTTTATATATTAGACGCAATATACTACAAAAAGGTTTCAAAATAGTTAAAAATAAATAAAAAATATCTCGTACTCAAAATGAATACGAGATATTTTTTATTCTACCATGGTTTCTATAATATTCTTTCTTTGTTCAAAGTCAGCCACCCATTCATCGGCAAAACATCCTGCTATGTCTACAAGATGTATTGGAGATACGAGGTTTATGTATAACTTTTTAAGTAGTTGCGCTGCTTTATATTTAAATGTAGTCATATTTTCTATGCAGTCAACTTCAGTTAAATAGACCTCTCCATCTTTTAAGTCTTCCCTTACTATGGAAATTCCATAGCATGGGACTTTCATTAATTTACCTAGATACTCAATCTCTTTTTCACATTCTAGTAAAATGTACCTATAGACAGCTTGTCTATTACTTGGAGATTCATCAATTCTTATGCCTGCCTTGTAAAGCTCAATAGATTTTACAATCACAAAAACCAAACCCCCTTAAATAAAATAAGAATCTTGTAAACAATGCAGCTAATATATATGTATATAACAAGTAAGAAGTAATTAGTAATAATGCATAATTATATTATAGCAATGCATATTGATAAACATTGTTATATAGTGGTATGACTCTTAAAGCAAATAAATTTATATATCGACATAGTTATCCATATATATTTATATATATATTTTATGTAACATAGAAATAAAAGGCAGTTAGCACTTATTTCCATATAATTAGTGAACCGTGTTGTATTAGGTATTATTTTGATGAAAACTTTTTAATAAAAATAATCTGATCCACCTTTAAAAGTGAATCAGATTATCTCAACTTTAATTTATACTAATCTATTAATTTTAATATTATTTGAAATGCTCTCTATTGCATCAGCATCTGGTGGTTCTGTTCCAGACTTTATAACTGCTGCAGTTCCACAAGCTGCTGCAAGCTTTAATGTGTCTTCATCGCAAAGCCCTTTATTTATGCCATATGTAAGAGCTGCAACCATGGAGTCGCCTGCACCTACAGTGTTTTTTACATCAACCTTTATAGGGTTTGCATATAAAGCCTTTTCTTTAGATAAATATATAGAACCTTTATCTCCCATGGATATAAGAAGTTTTTTAACTCCCATATCTAAAATCTTTCTTCCTCCAGATATAATGGAATCCTCATCATTTGCATCTATATTTACAATATCGCAAAGCTCATGAACATTTGGTTTTGCTGCATATGGAATTGCTTCAATGCCAAGCATTAATGCATTCTTTGATGCATCTAGTATTGTTTTTACATTCTTTTTATTTAAGGACTGTATTAATTGTTTATATATATCCGTGTTAACACCCTTAGGAAGACTCCCAGCTAAGACTACAATATCTCCCTCATTTGCGGTTTTAACCAATCTATCAGTAAACTTTTGTATATCATCTTCAGTGACTATAAAGCCATTTTCATTTATATCTGTTATAACCTCTCTGTCTCTTTCAATTAACTTTATATTTATTCTATTTTCGCCAGATACAAAATTGAAATTGTTATCTATCTTTTGTTCTTCAAAAAAGTCAATAAACACTTGAGAGTTTTCCTTCCCTAGAAAGCCTAACGCAGTGCTTTTAGCTCCAAGTACTTTAAGAACCTTAGATACATTTATGCCCTTGCCGCCTACATAACTATCCGAACTAATTGTTCTATTTACACTGCCCACGTTAAGTGTTGGAACTATTATAGTCCTGTCAATGGCAGGATTTAGTGTAACCGTGTATATCATATAATCACCTCAAATTAGAATATAAAAACCAAATTACTGTTCTTGTACCAGTAATCACAAAAAAAGAGCAGACTCTGTTTCTGAACACCATTTTGTGATTATACATTTTGCAAAATTCCTTGGGCATTTTCTGCATATGCATAGACTGCATGTAGATTCTAAATCTCCTTCAGCCCATTCATCCTTAAAATATTCCATACATTTATTGCAATTACTATTTACGTTTATCTTATCCTTCTCCAAACCAAGCACCTCTATACCCTATTAATTAAGTTTCATATTTTTAAGCATATCATTTGCATATTCCCTTACATAAACAATTTATCACATACCAAAATACTATTCAACAACTTTTAAATATGTTTCGGATCATCTATATGGAATATTCCTCAATAGGCGGCGGCACCATTTTAGAAGAGGCGGATAATTGTAGTATATACTATAATTATCCGCCTCTATTAATTAAATAACCATCTTTTTGGGTAAAGCTATTGGAAAATTACTCTGGCCTATTATTCTTTTTTCACTATTTATACAAACATCTTTATCAAGTATAACACAATCTAACTCTGATCTTTCTCCCACTACAGTGTTTTGCATTATTATAGAGTTTTTAACTATTGCTCCTTTTTTAATATTTACACCTCTAAATATTATAGAGTTTATAACTTCCCCTTCTATTACAGAGCCATCAGCAACTATTGAATTTATTACCCTGGAGCTTCCTTTATATTTTGCTGGAGGTTCATCTTTTATTTTGGTATAAATAGGTCTGTTTGCTGGAAAAAGCTCTTCCCTAGTGCTAGATTTTAGCATATCTATGCTTGCATTATAATAGCTTTTTATGTTATCTATATAATCCCAGTGTCCCTGGTAGCAGTATCCATAAATCTTCAATTTATTAAACTTTTCAATCAATATATCCTTAACCCATTCATATCGTCCCCTAGAGTATGCTTCCTCGACAAGCTCTTTTAAAAGCTCCCTTTCTAAAATACATACATCCATTAATACATTTAATGTTTTTGGGTTTTTAGGTTTCTCCTCAATATCAACTATTCTACTTCTATTATTCATATCTATTATGCCATACTTTGATAGATTTGCTCTATCCATAAAATCCATCTTTTTATACATAACAGTTATATCCGCCTTTTTTGCTATATGAAAATCAAGCATCTCATCAAATGATGTATTATATATACTATTGCTGCCTGAAAGCAGCGTATATTTCTGTATACTCCTTCTTATATATGAGATATTATTGTATAATGCATCAACAGACCCCCTATACCAACCTGAGTTTTTGGTTGTAACATAGGGTGGAAGTATGAAAAGTCCATCCTTTTTCCTATCAAGATCCCATTCCTTTCCTGAACCTAGATGATCCATTAGAGAATGATAATTATTTTGTGTTATTACACCAACATTCCTTATTCCAGAGTTAACCATATCAGAAAGTATAAAATCTATTATTCTATACCTTCCCCCGAAAGGTATTGCCGCTGAAGAGCGAGATATTGTAAGCTCCTTTAATCCTTCATAAATCCCCCCAGTCTTTATAATGCCCATTACATCATTCATGCCAATGCCTCCTCTGCCTTCTTTTTAATGTCCGTTTTTTCTTCATAATTGCAATCAACTATGGCCCCTCTTTCTATAATGCTGTTTTCTTTAATAAAAATATTCTGCCCTATTACTGTTATTGGTAACTTTTTAGAAGAGCCCATATTTCTGGTATTTAGCCCTATTTTACTGCCATTTCCTATTGTTACATTCTCTGCAACTATACATTTATTTACCTCTACATAATCGCCAATAATACTTCCAGGCATTATTATTGAGTCTTTAACAATGGAGCCCTCTCCAATATATGCTCCAGTTGATATAATGGAATGGTCTACATCTCCATATACCATGCATCCTTCACTAATTACGGAAGATGAAACATATGACGATTGGGCAATATATTGAGGTGGAAGGGCTGGATTGTTGTAGTACACTCTCCACGATTTATCATACAAATTAAGCTTTGGATTATACTCTAGGAGATCCATATTTGCCTCCCACAGAGTATTTATTGTCCCCACGTCCTTCCAATACCCTTTAAATGGGTATGCATGCATCCTTTCTCCGTTTCTAACCATAAATGGTATTATGTTTTTACCAAAGTCATTTTTAGATAGTGAATTACCGGCATCATCAATCAGATACTTTTTTAGTATCCTCCAATTAAATATATATACCCCCATGGATGCAAGATTGCTCTTAGGCTTTTCAGGCTTTTCCTCAAAATCAATTATTGAACCATCATCATCTGTATTCATTATCCCAAACCTGCTTGCCTCTGATGGTAAAACTTCAATAACTGCAATTGTTGCAGCTGATTTTTTGCTTTTGTGAAAGCTGAGCATTCTTGAATAATCCATGCTATATATATGATCCCCTGATAAAATAAGCACATATTCAGGGTCAAACTTTTCTATATAGTTTATGTTTTGGTATATAGCATTAGCAGTTCCTTTATACCACTCCCCCTGTTTGCCTTTTATAAAGGGCGGAAGTATTGTAACACCTCCATTTACTCTGTCAAGATCCCAAGGTATACCAATCCCTATATAGCTATTTAATAGAAGAGGCTGGTATTGGGTTAAAACTCCTACTGTATCTACTCCAGAATTTATACAGTTGCTTAGGGCAAAATCAATAATCCTATACTTTCCACCAAAAGGTATTGCAGGCTTTGCAAGGTTTTTTGTAAGCACTCCTAGTCTACTTCCCTGCCCCCCTGCAAGTATCATTGCAATAAGTTCCTTTCTCATTAAAGCACCTCCTTTGTCACTTTTTCACAATACAATATCTTATGCATGAGGTCTTAATTTTAGAACTATGTTATTAAGTCAAAAATAAAAACAGCTGCTTAAACAGCTGCTTTTATTTTTTGACACTACTGCCTTTATACACTAGTAAAAAGCCAAATACTGTGATTATGCCTCCTAATAAAAATAGAGATTTTCTATCTACGAAATGTCCTGTTTTAGGAAGATTCCCTAGGCCTTTTTCTTCTCCATTTTCATATGAGACCTCTTTTATTATATTTGATACGTCTTCATGGCTTTCATTTAATGCAAGCTTTCCGTATTCCACTGATTGTGAATCTGCATCTGTAATTGTAGGCTTTAGCAATGGATTATCTTTATCTAAAGGTGTAGATGGTTCTAAAGAAACAGGTGTAGGATTAATAGGTGATGGAGTGATTGGCGGATATTCCGTAGGGATTGGCGTAGGTTCAATGGGCGTTGGGGTGATTAACGGCTCATCTTTGCCCGTAGAATCAAGCCCTATAAGTATATCAAATTCACATACTAAACCTTGTATGCTATTCCCTGCTTCCTCATCCATCTTGATTGTAAACTCATATTCTTTTTCACCATATGCATTTACAGTATCCTTTAAAATTATATTGCCATCATTCCCTAAGAGCCTTTTAAAGTTTCCTTCATATAAAATATCGCCTTTATTTGCAACCCTTGCCCTAACAAAGTTTATAAAATCTTCAAAGCTTTCTGAGTCAGAATCCAAAGCTTTGCCAGTACTATCTTTAAGCTCCATTAAAATCTTTATATAATCCATTGTGAAATTATATGAAGAATTATTTTTAATACAAAACATTTTGCTTTTCTCATATCCTGGCACCCAAAGGCCATCATCCCTTGTAAATAAAGGCCTTGATATCTCATTATTAAAGTTTAGCAAATTAATATACTCAAACTCAGTGCCTGTAGACTTTTTGTACTTTGCAGCATTTGCTGCACTAACACTAACACCAGCCTTTGGAAATACCCCAAAGTAAGGCAGAGAACTGATTAAAACATAAATTAATAAAAAAGAAAGTGTTTTTTTCCTCATATTACCACCTTTAGTCCTCTTCCTTGGTGTCGCCTATTGGCGCTGGTGTCACGGCTGCATCTGTATTTGGATGAGTCTCTACCGTTGGTGGTGGAACTTGTATGGATTTGTATTCATCTATCTCTTTTTTAAGTTTTTCAATTTCCATATCCTTATCTTTAATTATTTTTTCCTTTTCAGAAAGCTCTTTGTCTAAAATATCATTTTGATTAATTAGCCCCTGAGTATGGCTAACTAATGCATCTATATACCCCCTAAGTCCTGGAGCAATTATATCAATAATGGTCTTTTGCTCTTCCGAAAATTCGCTCTTAGGTACCATACTCTTTTTATCCTTTGTTTCTTCTGCACTGCTCAAATTACTTGGATTGTATATATTTACCTCATTCCATGTTCCATATCTAGCTGTATAAGCTATTATTTCTGTTAAGTCCCTGTTACTCGCCTTTTCTCCATACCCACTATCATTAAAACTTAATTCATCTTTTATATCATAATCATTTATTTTTTTATATTGGTCTAATTTATTATCTAAGGACAATACATCTTTTCTTTTTATATTCTCTATAAATCTAGTTCTTAAATATCTGCTTGTAAGCTTAAACTCTTTAGTCTCATCTATATACTCATTTAAATATTTTATCTTTATTTTGCCTTCAATTGGTGAGGTTCTAAAAGCAAGCTTCATATATTGAACTAAATTTATATTAGCATCAATGGGCACCCTCTTTTCTGCAGCATCCAGCACCACTGAGTTTATATGGAGTAGATAGTCAGCAGCTTCTCCCTCAATGCTAAAATATATAACAGGATTCATCTCTAATTTATCTGATTTAGTAAGGCAGATATATAAAGGATTAACCTCTTCTACATGAATCTCTTGAATTATATCCTCTGTTGAAGCAGCCTTTACATATACATCCCTATCCGCACTACTTGAAAAATAAGAATATGTCCCTGATATTGTAAAAATAAGCATTGTTGTTATTATTGTTCCAGATAATATTGCAGCCACTTTTATAAATGTACTTTTTAATCTATGCTGCCACTTATGCAAAATAACCTCCTCCATAAAATTATTTTATTAATTGTATTTTGGGTTAGTTCTCTAGATTCACTAAATCTACTGAGCATTTACCTGAGTTGCATCAAATGTAAATTGTATATTTGCTTTTGCCCCTTGATATTCGTTTCCGGAATCTGCTGGGAAGGTTAATACAAATGCTAACGTTTCATCTGCGCCTGCAGCTAGACTTGTATTTACATCTTTACCAACAAAATCACTTAATTTGCCATTATATATCTCTGTCCATCCTGATTTGACAATTAAATTTAGTTGATTATATAGCGTTAAATCATCTGAAGTACTTGCAGCTGATGCCTTATACCTAAAAGGAATGCTTCCAATGTTTTTAACTACTAACCTAGCCACTGCATTGTCTCCAGGTGCCTTATCTTTAAATTCAATAACTCCTTGATCTTCCCCTTCATTAGATGCACCTATTTCAAGTGTTCCTGCTGCAAAAACGTTACCTTTGCTGGTTGCAGTACTTGTAAAATAAGCAAATGTCCCCATGCCTATTCCAAATGATAATACACCTATAATAATTGTTGTAAGAATTAATCTTTTTTTCATATAATTTGCCTCCTAAAATTTTTGTGGTGCAAATTTTATTACACCACTTATTGATTTGTGATAAAATTATGGTAGATTGTTTTATTCTTTAGGGGCTATTTTTATCTATTAGATAGCCTCTTTTTTCTTTTGTGCCCATAATAATTTTATAAGCGCCCCCTCTTTTAGTAATGTGAATTGATTTCACAAACTCATGAAATCAATATATGCTTTATAGAAATATGTTATTATATATATCCACTATAAAATTAGCGGATATATATTATGGAACACCTATTTAGTATTTTTTATATCTCCAATATCATCTTTATTTTCACTTGTTTTAAGCAGCTCAATTATTACATCATATAAAAGTAAACTAGCAGGTATTATTATAAGCAGGACAAACCCTATAGGACTTTTAGCAAAGTTTGATATATAGCCTCCATAAGGTATTTTGAAAGCAAATCTCCCTATAATCATATCTTCATATACTAGGTCTTTATCGCTTACATTGTTGGCATCTCCTTTTGTCTTAAAAGCAACCTCTCCACTGTTTTCTTCTATAGATTCAACTCTATGAGTTATGAGTATGTCCCCTTTTTTGAATGTAATAATATCTCCAACCTTTATATCTTTAGGAGCAGCTTCCTTAGCAAATATCATATCTCCAGGCTTTAATACAGGGGTCATGCTGCCTGTAAGCACTGACATTGGTTTTAGCCCAAGTACAGAAGGTATCTTGTTTGGATCCTTTTTAGCGCTGATTACGGTTACCACAGAAAATATAGCCACTATCAATAATAATGTTGTTAATATATTACATATCCACTTTATTATCTTTCTAAACATAATCTCCCTCCCATAATAAAACCCAACCTAAATTAAAGGTTGGGTCGGTTGCACCACTGACTCCATATGCCCAAGGTGCCCAAGTTAGCAGCATATATCATAGTCCCCAATTAAAGCATTTCTTAATTACTTAATCGTTTACTTATTTTACTTTATTTTACATCATAGAAAGCAAAAATGTTGTAATAATAAGGTATCAAATCACCTTTTTATTACAACATTTTAAGCCACATTCTACATATTATTTACATATTTACCGATATACCATACTTTATAATACATTAATTTGTAAATTGAGGGTTTGTGCCTAAAGCATCTATTCTCCAGCTTCCATCATCTTCTTTTTCTACCACCACAAAGCGCAAATTTTCTCCATCATCCCATGCACTACCTTCTTTAGGTTTGATATCAAGCTTAACCTCAAACCAAATAGTATTAACACCTTGTGGGACTTCTCCCGTTTCTGAAAGTGTAACTGGAAGATATCCTTTCATTGAAACAAGTTTTATTGACTCTACTCCTACATGTTCATCCGTATACTCAGACTTAGGATGATGTCTTTTTTGCGTAGATGACGTCAACTCCCATGCAGCATCATAATCCTTCTTCTCTAAGGCCTTAAAATACTTTTCTATTAGCTGCTCTACCTGCTTTTGATCATCATCAGAAATATCTTCTAATCTTAATGATGCTTCATTAGTAGCTTTTGTATCCTCCTCTGGTTCATATTTAGACTTTGTATCATCATTATGTGAACTACAAGCTGAAAGTATTAGCATTGTAATCAATGCCATCAACATCAATTTCTTCATATTTGATCCCACCTCATCTTAGTCAAAATACTTTTTCATATACCATATTATACAATAAATGTAATACCATTGGTATCTTCTAAATACCCTCTTTTATAACCATCTTTTCCTTTCCGCTCAACTTGTCAATATCAAGTTTGTCAGTGAATACAACATCGTACTTAATGTTGTCTAATTTTTTGCCTTTTAGCATTATGTCTATCTGCTCTCTTATTTTATGTTCTACATCTAAAGATTCATTGTTCATCTTAACGCATTTTAAAATAAAATAGCTGTCACTTTTTTGTATAAATTGGTATTCTTTTATCTCCTCTACATCTAGATCATCTAATAAAAGTGGATGAAGAAAATCCATTTTGCCTTCTCTGTTTTTAAACCACATTATCTCTTCTTCTCTGCCAATTATTCTATTTATGTGGGTAAATGGAAGAGGAGGTACAGGCTCTTTAGTAAAGCCTTCTACAACGTCATTTAGTTGGTATCTTATAAGAGGAAATATTTTATTGTACAGTGGGGTTATTATAAGCCTATTTCCCTTATCTATTTCAAAATAGT
Source organism: Clostridiaceae bacterium UBA5444 (assembly GCA_002426575.1). GTDB lineage: Bacteria > Bacillota > Clostridia > Clostridiales > Oxobacteraceae > UBA5444. Next base: position 46,629 of record DIRE01000035.1, read on the forward strand.
TCATATCATCTAAAAGATACATGCCTTCATACCAGCTAGTGCCGACTCCAAGTAGTATAGACTCTGTGCAGCCATAATAGTTTGTTACATCAGCACCAAAAACCTCCTTAAAATACTTAGAGGTTTCTCTGCTTAGAGGCTCTCCCCCTATTATTATCTTTTTGGGTCTTAAGTTTATCTCTCCCGCCTTCTGAAGATCTGCTACTATTTTGATGCATGAAACATAGCCCGCCATATAGCTTGGGTTGAAACTATTTGCCTTACTTCTCCATGTATCTATGGGATCTTTTGCATTTAGTATTATGCTCTTTGAGCGGTATCCATCTATTCCACCCATAGCTATAGCTGAACTAGCATATCCGCTTCCAACTGATGCTATATATATGGTCTTTATGGGAAGATCCCCCCAGCCAACTTTATTGCATCCCCCAAGGCTTATTCTCATCATGTTGGATTCTATTATTTTTATTGCTCTTTTGTCATATAAAAAATTACATGGCTTCCCAGTGCTTCCTGAAGTATGGACAAGGGAATACTCCCCAACCTTTGCAATTAGCTCATTGCTTTCTAAAGCCTTAGCAACATCCTTTGGATCTATATACTTTGTTGCAATATCATAGAAGTTTTTATAAACCATATCTTTATTTATAGTTGGTATATCACAAATTGATATAGTATCTAAATCTTCGTACCTTATGCCACATTCATCATAATAACTTTTATAAAACTTGCTGTTATTATATGCAAATTTTACAAATTCTCTAAACTTTTTACTGCTGTATTCATGAATCTGTTTGTGATCCCACCCATAGTGCTTGTAGAGCTCATTTCCTCTATAGAGCATTGTGCTTAAAATGGTTACCGCCCCCTAGAATATCATTTACCTATATTATATCCAAATGAAAAAAAAGCTCCACATAAAGTGGAGCTTTTCAGCCTTGATTAACTGGTTATAACCCTCTCGCCAAGCTTCGGGGATTATTTCCTTGCCTCATAGCATTCACGGCAATAAACAGGTCTGTCATTACTTGGTTTAAAAGGAACCTCAGTTGTTTTTCCGCATTCAGAGCAGACAGCTTCGTACATTTCTCTTCTCTCTCCTGATGATCTTCTTGCATCCTTCTTAGCTTGTCTGCAATCTTTGCATCTTGTTGGTTCGTTCTGGAATCCCTTTTCTGCATAGAATTCCTGTTCACCTGCTGTAAAGACGAATTCAGATCCGCAGTCTTTACATGTTAATGTTTTGTCTTGATACATTTAAAAATCCCCTCGCTTTGTGGCACTCGCTAAATGGCGACAGCCATTGAAATATTTATTAAACCAAGGTTTCCCATAGGTTTCTAAATTAATTGTATTATATTAGCTGACCTGGTCTTTGACCCCACACCCGCCTGCTGGAAGTTTTGCTTAAGGTTTATTCCTCTCACGAATCCTTCTCTCGTCAAATTATGGCGGCAGGACTTACTTCTAAACCGCACCATGCTCATTAGACTTTATCTAACTTACGTGGATCGCTTTGCCTGCGACTAGCATCGACTTTCAACC
>DIRE01000035.1:48342-49440 GCA_002426575.1 Clostridiaceae bacterium UBA5444
GACTAGCATCGACTTTCAACCACAACACTAATATAATACTTTCATGATATTATACCCTTAAAATGATAAATATTGCAAGTTTTATTTTTAGAAAGTTTACACTATATATGATAAGGGCATGCTGCTGTTATACAATAGACCTCTTTTGCACCAGCTTGTTTTAAAATACGGCTACATTCATTTAAGGTTGCTCCTGTTGTCATAATATCATCAACAATAAGTATTTTTTTATTAATAATAGGTTTATTATTTTCAATATAAAATGCATCTTTTACATTCATTATTCTCTCAAATTTTGAAAAGTTAATCTGGCTTTCCGTGTACCTTATCCTTTTTAAAATATTATCCCTTACATCAAGTCTACATTCTCTCCCCATTATTTCAGATAATAAAAAGGATTGGTTAAAGCCTCTTTGATGTAATCTTTCAGCATGAAGTGGAACAGGTATTATTATATCTAAATCCCTATGCCATCCCATTCTTTTAATCTCATAAGACATAAAAATGCCTATAGGGTGTGCAACCTTTATATCTCCATCATATTTAAGCCTATGTATAATTGACTGAATAAGTCCTGCAAAGTAAAATACCGAGACAGCTTTTTCAAAATATACCTTCTCCTCTTTGCATTCTAAGCATACATTGTTTAAATCTGCTAATGGCCTTCCACATATATCACATAGTGGAGCATGTAAATACATAAGCTTTGATATACAATCTTTGCATACTTCATGTTCTTCTAAAATCAATAATGGCTTTTTGCAAAATATGCATACACTTTTTGGGGGAAATATTAAATCCGTAATTCCATTTATAAATTCTGAGATATTTGAAACTAAAATACTAATACCTACTTTCTTAAGCCATATCAAATAGCCCTGTTTCCATCAATTCCTTTAATCTATATTCAAGTCCTGAAAACCTTTTTGCAATCCTATTGTTACTTATCATGTTACCTAAAACCTGCCTACTGCCTACAATTACTACCAGTTCTTTTGCCCTAGTAACCCCTGTATATAAAAGATTCCTTGTCATAAGCATGGGGGGAGCCCAGGTGGCTGGCATAACTACAATTGGAAATTCACTTCCCTGACTTTT
>DIRE01000035.1:49594-49975 GCA_002426575.1 Clostridiaceae bacterium UBA5444
ATTCACTTCCCTGACTTTTATGAATTGTAACCGCATAGGCAAGTTCTACTTCATCAAGGCTTGTATAATCATATATGGCTCTTTTATCATCATCAAATATTATGCTTACCTCATTTTGTTCATTATCTATATACTCTATATATCCTAAATCTCCATTAAATATTCCTTCTCCTTCAGATTCTCCATGTCCTTTAATTCTATCCCACTTTATGCTGTAATTATTCTTTATCTGCATAACTTTATCGCCAGTTCTTAATATATAATCTCTTATCTTTTTCTCATCTTTATCTTTAGATGGAGGATTTAAAAGCTCCTGGATCTTAATATTCATATTGTATACCCCGCACATTCCCTTTCTCATAGGGGTAAGTACCTGTATAT
>DIRE01000035.1:50126-50431 GCA_002426575.1 Clostridiaceae bacterium UBA5444
TCATAGGGGTAAGTACCTGTATATACCTTTGGGGCTTCGTGTCGTCTTTGAATTTAGGAATTCTATCTCCCACTAGTTCAAGTATGGTATCTAGTGTTTTTTCCTGGCTCTCTGCATCTAAAAAGAAAAAGTCCTTATCCTTTTCATTTAAATATGGCATCTCTCCCTCATTTATCCTGTGAGCATTTACTGTTATAAGGCTTTTGTCTGACTGCCTAAATATATTTGTAAGTCTAACTACTGGCAGTACCTTACTATTTATAATATCCCTAAGTACATTCCCAGGTCCTACAGAAGGAAGCTGA
>DIRE01000035.1:50614-51073 GCA_002426575.1 Clostridiaceae bacterium UBA5444
ATCCACATCTCCTACAATTATAAGCCTTGTTCCTGGAACAATGGCTTTTAAAAGATGGTTCATAAGTATTATATCAATCATTGAAGCTTCATCAATTATTACTGCATCTGCATCAATTGGGTCGCTGTCATCTTTTAGGAAAGTCATATTTTGTTCATCGTCTGAATAGCCCATCTCAAGCAGCCTATGTATGGTTTTTGCTTCCCTTCCAGTGGCCTCTGCCATTCTCTTTGATGCTCTTCCTGTTGGGGCTGCAAGGCAAACCTTCATATTCTTTCTTTCCATTATATTTATTATACATTTTATTATGGTTGTCTTTCCCGTACCAGGCCCTCCTGTAATTACAGCAGCCCCGTTTTTTATTGCACATGTTATTGCCTCTTTTTGCTGCTCTGCAAGTTCAATGCCTGAATCTAGTTCATATTCTTTAATTTCCTTTTCAATATCTACATCAAGCTC
>DIRE01000035.1:51249-51892 GCA_002426575.1 Clostridiaceae bacterium UBA5444
CTTTTCAATATCTACATCAAGCTCTTTTATATCTGCTGATAATAAATCAACTATCCTCTTGGCTACACCAAGCTCTGAATAATAAAAAGGCATTAAGTATACTGCCACGGTATCATTTATGTTTTCTATGGCAACTTCTCTATTTAATGTTAAAGAAACGCAGGCATCCTCTACAAGCTCTGCTGGTGCTTCCAAAAGCTCACAGCTTTTTTGATACAATATATCTGCTGGAAGATATGTATGACCGTTTCCACAGTATTCAGTTAAAACATATTTTATACCTGCCATAAGTCTATACTTTGAAGATTTTTCTATTCCAAGGTTTCTAGCTATTTTATCCGCCGTCTTAAAACCTATACCATATACATCAACAGTTAATCTATAAGGGTTTTCTTTTATTATATTTATAGTGTTTTGCTTATATTTTTTATATATCTTAAAGCAATTCCCCGTGGATATACCATAGGTTTGCAAAAACACCATTACATTTCTAACTTCCCTCTGCTCTTCATAGGCAGCTGAAATTAATTGAGCCTTTTTCTCTCCTATTCCCTCTATCTCTGTTAGCCTTTGGGGATTGTACTCAATTATATCAAGGGTATCCTCACCAAATTTCTCAACAATTTTTTTTGCAGTTACAGGT
>DIRE01000035.1:52031-53208 GCA_002426575.1 Clostridiaceae bacterium UBA5444
AATTTTTTTTGCAGTTACAGGTCCAATACCTGCTACCATTCCTGAGGATAGATACTTCTCTATTCCATCTATAGAAGTTGGAACCACCTCATTATAAGATGATACTTTAAACTGTTCTCCATATTCAGGGTGCTTTACCCATTCGCCGCCTATCTTTATGGACTGACCCTCGCTTAAAAGAGGAAAGTATCCAACAAAGGTTATAGTTTCTTTTCCTCTATTTAATCTTGCTACCGTATATCCATTAGATTCATTATTATATATTATGCTCTCTATGGTTCCTTCAAGTTCTATCAACTGTATCTCCCCTTACCTTTTCTTATGATTATTATATCATATCGCAGAAGTTTTACAGCAAAAAACAAAAAAGCAGAAGACCTCGTTCAATGTGAGTTAGGTCTTCTGCTATACAAAATATATCTCTTTATCTTTTCTAATCTTTTTTATAATAGTTTTGAAGTAAAGATTCTTTTATAAGCAAAAGTTCTCTCGCAATTATTGCAATATCTGCTTTAGTGGCAGGCTTGTCATACTCCATGGCAATATCTATTGCAACCTCTCTTATGAAATCATCTCCTAAAAAACCTTTAGCAACCCTCTCCTTCATTATATTAGCTATATCTATCCTTTTTTGTATGGTTTTCTTTGTTTCGAGACTTTTTATAATTGTACCGCACTTTAAACTAACTTTGCATCCATCCCTTTCATGGATTTCTTCTATATAGCAAAGGTTAACATAAGCATAGGATCCATCATTTACTGCTAAAGCTTTCCTTACCTTAATTGGTATAAGCACACATTCAAAGCTTAATGGAATAGGTATTATGTTTTTACGTCCAGTAATGCCTCCAAAGTTCTCCCTTAATGCCTTAATATCTAGATTATTGCTTTTCTGCATATCATTCAATACAGATTTTATGCTTTTGTTTATAATGGTCTGCTCCCCATCTGCTGATATAAGTCTAACAACATTCCCGTTTTCATAACATGGTATTACGGCCGCAGTTTTTTGTGATGATATATAGTCCCTTCCCATATATGCACCCCCATTTTTTACCATAATTATATCACAAACATTTGTTCGCGTCAAACTCATTAGGTTATCTTTTAGTGCTGCCCTCCATTGCGGCAATAACGCCTGTAAGCTGGTTTATGCTCTCCGTAAGCCTCTCTATTC
>DIRE01000035.1:53390-53810 GCA_002426575.1 Clostridiaceae bacterium UBA5444
AATATGGATAAGCCTATTGGAAACCCTAGATTAGCAATCATGCTCGTTATGCCTGCAATCCCTTCCATATATTACACCTCCCTTTATTAGATTTGCATAAAGGGGAGATAAATCCCCCCTTTTTTACTATTTAACTATAAATTCTTCCACTGATTTTGTTATTACCTCTGCACCTGAAATCTGTACTAGATCGCCCTTTTTTGTGTCGAATATATTCTTTGCAATTAAAGTCTCCATAGCTGTTTTTACCTCGTCATCACCTATATCCTCTCTAGCATTGTCTATATTAAACCTTACTTTTTCTCCTCCCTGATTCTGAAATATTAAAACCAAAGTCTTAGTACTAGTCGCCATGTTTCCACCTCCTTTCTACCTACCTTTTAAGCAGCTGCTGACTTTTGACCGGGTATGTTGATTGAC
>DIRE01000035.1:54002-89140 GCA_002426575.1 Clostridiaceae bacterium UBA5444
AAATGCCTATTTTTTTCTAAATAAGTAAGGCTGACAAAAATAGGCATTTAAGTCACTGCTACAGTAAATCAACATTCCCTAACGTTGGCACTGTTAACACTCCTAATTATTCCTGTACAAGTTCAAAGCTGTCTTGTCTCATTATGGATACTGCGGGTGTTGTCTCAAGTGAGTTAATAAGTCTTGCTACATCGTATATAGCATCATTTGTTGCATCAGTCTTTACATTGTTGTAGCTCTTAACTGCTAATTTGTCTTTTCCATTTTCGTCAATACCTGTCTTAACCTTAAGCCTTAAAATACTTTCTAACTTATTGCTCATAACTGCCATATTTTCACCTCCTCTCCCTGTGAAACGTAAGTTTCCATGTACTGGTAACCTCTGTATATAGAATAACTACTTTTGACATTATAGTAAAAGCGTGAGACAGTGGTGAAACTTGAGTGAAAAGCGTATATAATATACTTAATGGCGATATTAATTAAGTATTTTTTAATACTTAGACTTTTAAATATATAAGTCATAGAATATAAATAGTTTTATATAAGGGGGCATTTTTATGTTAGCTATAAAAAACGGGAAGATAATACTTGAAAAAGAGATAATCCAAGGTAAATATCTATTAGTAGAGGATGGGAGGATAGCTGGTATATCGGGTTCTTGTCCTGAAAATTGTGAAGTTATTGATGCTAAATATAACTTCGTTTCACCTGGTTTTATTGATATACATGTCCATGCTGCAGGCGGGTATGATACCATGGACGAAAGTAGTGAATCAATAAATGAAATATCAAAGATACTAGCTAGACATGGCGTTACTTCATTCCTTCCAACAACAATGACGGTTGCTGAAGAAAAGATTAAAAATGCGCTTAAAAATGTAAGGTATTCAATGGATAATGGAACAGACGGAGCTTCAGTTTTAGGCGCTCACCTTGAAGGACCTTTTCTAAATGTAAAAAAGAAGGGTGCTCATGATGAAAAATATATAAGAGAGCCTGATATAGACTTTTTTACTGATCTTATAGACGGAGACTTTTCAGTTGTAAAAACAGTTACAATCGCCCCAGAGTTAAATGGTGCATTAGAATTTATTGAATTTATAGAAAACAAAGGAATTACTGCATCCTTAGGCCATTCTGATGGAACCTATGATGATGTAATTAAGGCGGTAGAGCATGGTGCAACCCACTCAACTCACCTATACAATGCAATGACAGGGCTTAACCATAGAGCACCTGGTGTTGTAGGCGCTATCTTTGACAGCCCAATTACAACAGAGTTTATAGCAGATGGTGTTCACATACATTTTGCAGCAATTAGGACTGCATTAAAAGTTAAAGGCTGCGAAAAGTGTTCCCTAATCACGGATGCAATGAAAGCTTGTGATTTAGGTGATGGCAAGTATGAACTTGGAGGCCTTGAAGTATTCGTTAAAAATGGCGAGGCAAGGCTTAAAGATGGAACATTAGCAGGCTCAACCTTAACCTTAGATAGGGCAGTTAGAAACATAATCAAAAACACAAACCTATCCATAGCAGAGGCAGTATCCATGGCAACTGAAGTTCCTGCAAAAGTATCTAGAGTAGCAGACAGAAAAGGATCCCTCAAAAAAGGGTATGATGCAGACATAGTTATATTTGATGATAACATAAATATAAAAACCACTATTGTAGGTGGAAAAGTAGTATATAAGTAACTCAAAAACTTAACTTGTACAAGCTCCAGCTATACCATAATGTGGCAAAGCCCAATTGGAAAGTGCCTGCCACCTTTTAGTTAAGTTTCGGTAACGTTTACCAAAACTCAACCCAAAAGTGACAGGCACTTTTGGGTTGAGTTTTAGCAAGTTATAACAATTTTAACTGCAGGGGAACATCGTTTTCTTCTAGGGAAACCTTATCTCCGGTAAATTCAGCATATTCATACTCGTATTCTTTTAACCTTTTTCTAACTATGTCTATTGCAACTTGGGACTGATCTATACCTATCCAGCGTCTATTTAACTTTGCTGCTGCATGAAGGGTTGTCCCTGAACCTGCAAAGCAGTCCATTACTGTTGAGCTTTCCTTGCTTGACTGCTTTATTATCATCTCTGCCATTTCCATATTCTTTTCAGTTGGATAAATTGGGTATTGTGGGTCTTTATACTCCCAAATGTCCTGCATTTTCTTGCCTTTGTGTTCATAAGCATATTTAATTATCCTAGGGTTTCCTGTTTTTGACCATTCAATAAGTCCCATTTCATCTAGTTCGTCTAGTTTTTTGGGATCAGTTCTCCAATGCCTTCCCTCTGGTGGCAGCATACCCTTCCACTTTCCGCCTGTTACCCCCTTTTGGGTTTCCCCGGGCGCATGGCATGGAACTGTTGTATACCTTTCCCCTCTTTTATCTACCTTGCAAAATAATCTTTCTTTATCAGATTCATTTAATGGTATCTTTATATTATTAAATATATTTTTCTTACTGTTTTTTGCATAAAACAATATCATATCTTTTTCATTTCCATATGCTTTCCTTTTAAAATTTTTTGGATTGCATTTTATCCTGGCAATATCATTTTTAAAATTCTCTACGCCAAAGATTTCATCCATAATCATCCTTATATAATGTCCAATTTTGCTGTCTATATGAAGATATATTGAACCCTCGTCTGATAATAGCTCCCTCATAATTATTAATCTTTCCCTAATGAATTCTATATATTCTTCCACACCCATATCATCCCCATATGCTATGTAACCATCTTTTGCTCTGCTGATTGTGCTGCTTCTATCTTTTGTAATAGTAAAAATATTATCAGTACTAAATGGGGGGTCAATATATATAAGATCCACCTTCTCATTCAGTCCATTATTAATTTTTGATAATATATCAAAATTATCGCCTTTAATTAAATAAGACTTATTTTTATCTAATTCAATTGAACCTAATAACTTTGATTTACGTAAAATCTCCTCTGATGTCTTTTTATCATCATACATAATAAACATATGTTCACCTACAAGCTCAATATTGTACCACAACATGGCAAAACTCAACCGAAAAGTGCCTGCCACTTTTGGGTTGAGTTTTGGTAAATTATTACTGCTGTTTCTGTTATTATTGTTATCACTTATGAGAGGGTAGATATTTTTTTATTTCGTCTACTTTGTCTAGGTGTTCCCATGGAAGATCTATGTCTGTTCTGCCAAAGTGGCCGTAGGCTGCAGTTTGCCTATATATAGGTCTTCTAAGGTCAAGGTCTCTGATTATTGCTGCAGGTCTTAAGTCAAATACCTTGTTTATTATTTCAACTATTTTATCATCGCTGATTGTTCCTGTACCATAGGTTTCAACTTCTATTGATACTGGTCTTGCAACTCCTATGGCATAAGCAACTTCGATTTCAATCTTTTTAGCAACTCCTGCGGCTACAAGGTTTTTGGCAACCCATCTTGCTGCATAGGATGCTGAACGGTCAACCTTTGTTGGATCTTTTCCTGAGAATGCTCCGCCGCCGTGCCTTGCATATCCGCCGTAAGTATCAACAATTATTTTTCTTCCAGTAAGTCCTGAATCTCCTTGAGGTCCGCCTATTACAAACCTTCCTGTTGGATTTACATAAATTTTGGTGTTCTCGTCTAAGTACTTTTCAGGTATTACCTCTTTAATAAGTAGATTTGTTAAATCCTTCTCTATTGTATCATGGTCTACCTCGGCACTATGCTGAGTAGATACAACAACAGTATCAACCCTAACTGGTGTATCTCCATCATATTCAATTGTAACCTGTGTTTTGCCATCTGGTCTTAGATAGTCTAGTGTGCCTGTTTTTCTAAGATCAGCAAGCTTTCTTGCAAGTTTATGTGCAAGAGAGATTGGAAGCGGCATAAGCTCTGGTGTTTCATCACATGCAAAACCAAACATCATGCCCTGATCTCCTGCTCCAATTGCCTCTATATTATCAAACTTTTCTCCTCTTTTTGCCTCAAGAGCATTATCAACTCCAAGAGCTATATCTGGTGATTGTTCTCCAATTGATGTCACAACTGCACATGTATCGCAGTCAAATCCATACTTTGCTCTTGTATATCCTATTTCCTCTATTGTCCTTCTTACAACTTTTTGGATGTCTACGTAGCAGTTCGTGGATATTTCACCCATGACAAGTACAAGGCCAGTATTTACTATGGTCTCGCAGGCAACCCTTGCATGATTATCATGTGAATAAATTTCATCTAGTATGGCATCAGAAATCTGGTCACATATTTTATCCGGATGTCCTTCTGTAACAGATTCTGACGTAAATAATTTTTTAGCCATAATAATTCCTCCTATTATAATTATATTTAGTCTGCCCCAAATTAAAATACCTCTTCCGAAAAGAAGAGGTAAAAATCTAGAGGCAATCAGCCTAACCCTCATCTGCCAGAAATAAATCTGCAGGAATTGGCACCTCGGCAGTTTCCTGCTGGTTGCCGGGCTTCATCGGGCCAGTCCCTCCACCTCTCTTGATAAGAGTAATCCTGTATTAATTTTTTAATTTAGTATAGTGTCATATAATAATATATAACATAGATAGTACTAATTCAATGATTAGTACTATCTATAACTATATTTATATCATATATCGACACTCGTGTCAATATAAAAAAATCTATACAAACTTATTCTATGCTATCTTAATGCTCCAACCTCGTTTACAGACTTTCCTAAGGTTTCATCTATTGTTGTAAGCACTCTTTGGTTTGCTGAGTATGCTCTAGCATTCATCATTAGGCTTATCATTTCATCAGCCATGTCTGCATTTGAGTTTTCAAGAAAACCTTGTTTGATTTCAAATGTATCTCCTTGCCCTGAAATGTCAGTTGGGGGATCGTTTGGATTTGCAGCATACATATTCTTTCCAGCCTTAGTTAGATTGTTATAATCATTAAAGTCACTTACTACTAAAGTATACCGCTTAACAGAATCAACAAATACATTGCCCTTATCATCTATATAAACATCACCATTGCCAACATTCATTGACCCAACTTGCCCTGTCTGTACATCTCTTCCTAAAACAAGTCCTCCAGAGTATACTACCCTTCCTAAACTATCAGTGTTAAATGAACCATCCCTTGTATACCCAATGTTAGTTCCCTGCTCATCAGAAAACCTAACATTGAAAAATCCTCTGCCGTTTATTGCTACGTCTAGTTTATTGCCTGTTTCGTTTACAGATCCTTGAGCAAAATCTGTTTGTATTACATCATTTTTTGCTCCAAAAGACATTGTACCAAGTTTTCTGTTGTAGCGAAAATCTCCTATGCCACTATCTTTGTTTTGAATCATAACCTCTGGAAATGTTTTTGTAGCAACCTTGTCTTGTTTATATCCTGTTGTATCTAAATTTGCTATATTGTTTGCTGTAATATCCTGTCTTTGTTGTGTACTTATCAAACCAGCTGCAGAAGTATATATTCCTCTAAGCAACATATCCACCCCTTTTATTTATCATCATATAAGGCCTTTACTTCATCTTTATATATCATTCCCATATCTCTTGCTCTTTTCTCGATTTCATACTCTGATATATCCTTTTTAGGAGTTAAAATCATGATCATGGAGCATATAACCATTCCAATGCCAATACCTAGTATTACTTTTTTGTTAAATAATATTTTTATTGTTTTCTCATACCAAGTCTTAATAATACCTCCCCCTTTAGCATACCAGTTTTTTGTGCAATGTCTTCAACATCTGCTCCCCCATCTTTTAATTTAAATATTATCTTATTTATTGTATCTTCTTCATCTATCTTTTTTATTTCTTGTTGGTCATCTAGTAAAGTATCTGTATTTTCTACATCTTTATATTTGTCATATATATAATCTATTTTATTTTCTATATCATCAAGCCTATCAAGTATAATGTTTTGTGCAAAAATGCTGTCAAAGCTTTTATCTTCATTATTATCTTTATTACTTCCACTAGTCCCAGCAGTCATAATAGGCTGAGCGAGCTGAGCAGTATCATCTTTTTCTCTGAATTCACCTACCATGCCGTATACTATAAGTGCAATTCCTATAATTAATATAATATATTCCATTTTTTCCTCCAAAGTCAATTGTACTGAAGCTTTGCAACGTTATCTTTAAGCCTTAGAATCATTCTGCTATGAAGTTGTGATACCCTAGATTCTGACACACCTAGGACATGTCCAATTTCTTTTAATGTTAACTTTTCATAATAGTACAAAGATAAAACAAGCCTATCTTTTTCATTTAACATATCTATTGCCTTTTTAAGTATATCATAGGTTTCTTTTTCTTCCAATATTCTATCAGGTCTTGGACTATTTACATCTTCAACCATAGAAGATAGGCAAACCTCATCATCATTTTTAAAAATTAAATCTTCTAATGAGGTCACCGATAAATAGTTTATGTAGCCCTCAACCTGTACAAGTTCACTCATGGATATTCCAAGTTCATCTGCAACCTCTGAATCTTTAGGTTCTCTTCCTAGTTTTTCTCTTAAATCATCTTTAACACTATTTAATTTGTTTAGCTTACCCATGGCCGTTCTTGGTACCCAGCTTAACTTTCTAAGCTCATCTATTATTGCGCCCTTTATTCTTAAAGAGGCATAGGTCTCAAACTTAACACCTCTCCCGGGGTCAAATTTATCAATGGCATCAATAAGCCCTATTACTCCATACCCAATAAGATCATCAATATCAACTGAAGCTGATTTGCCAATAACCATTCTTCCTGCAATATATTTAACTAAGGGAAGATATTTTATTATAGTTTCTTCTCTATCTTCTAGTTCAAGAGCACAAGATGTGTTCAATTAAATTCCCTCCCTATAAAGGCTTTAAGGCCTCATGCATTAATACTTTAATTTTTAAAGCCTGCTGAATAAATATGCTACCTTATTAAAAAATGTTGTTATATTTCTTCCATTTCCATTTTGTTTTTTAAGCCCTGTTATCTCTGATGCAATATTGTCTATGCAAATGCTTGCAGAACATTTAGGATAAAGTACTTTAAAAGGAGTCTGCTGCATTACTGCTTTTTTAACGGAGACATCATCTATAACATATCCAAGGTAGTTAATTTCCTTACTTAAAAATTGAGTAACCGTATCGCATATTTTGGTTGATGCAATCTTTGCCTCTTTTTTATCTAAAGCCCTATTTACTACTAGATGAAACCTGCCCTCTGGTACATATTTTAAGGCCACTTTTATGAGTCCATATGCATCAGTTATAGATGTAGGCTCTGGCGTTGTAAGTATTATAACCTCATCAGATACTGCCATAAATCCCATAACGTTTTTCGAAAGCCCTGCACCTATATCAACTATAAGTATATCTATGTCTTTAAATTTACCAAACTCACTAGATAGACTGGTTATCTGATCCTCATCAAGGTTTGATAGACTCTCAATTCCAGATCCTCCTGGAATTAACTTAATACCCTTTGGCCCATCTAATACAATATCTTCTATTCTTTTATTATTAAATATTACATCATAAAGGTTATATTTAGGTACTACTCCTGCTATTACATCCACGTTTGCAAGTCCAAGGTCTGCATCAAATACCATCACACTGTTTCCCATTTCCTTAAGAGCTATGGCAAGATTTACTGAAAAGTTTGTTTTACCAACTCCGCCCTTCCCACTTGCTACAGAAATTACCCTTATATCCTTTTGAACATTGCTTTCCTTTTTCTTTTTATATTCCTCCATATATCTTCTCAAATATTGGGCTTGATCTATCATATAAAGGCCTCCCCAAATATTAGATCAACTAGTCTTTCAGTTGTTGCTCTTTCTATATCATTAGGTACACTTTGACCTGTTGCTATATAAGATATTGGAGTATTTGTTTTGTATGCAATATTTACTATTGAGCCATAGGTGGTTGTCTCATCAAACTTTGTAAGAACAATGCTGTCGTAGTTTATTGAACTAAACCCTTCTAATATTCCTAGCATATCGTTATATTTTGTTGTCATACTCATTGTAAGATAAGTTTTATCAGGTCTTATGTTATCTAGATAAAGCTTAAGCTCTGATAATTGCATTACGTTTTTTATACTTCTCCCAGTTGTATCTATAAATATTAAGTCGCAGTCATTAAACTTTTCCATGGTTGGTTTAATATCACCTAAATTATTTATAGCACTAAATGGGATTCCTAATATATCTGCGTATATTTTTAGCTGCTCCACTGCCCCTATTCTATATGTATCTATTGTAATTAGTCCCACTTTTTTGCCTGTGCTTAATGCATTTAATGCAGCAATCTTTGCAATGGTTGTGGTCTTTCCAACCCCTGTAGGTCCTATAAATGCGCGAATTCTTCCTCCGTTATCTTCGTTTTCATCTACTTTAATCATTTCTTTTATCTTTTCCATCAATACTGTATCAGGTATCCTTTTAACATCTTTAAACTCTTCCGTTTGCTTTAATTCAGATGTTATATTTGCAAGTATTTCTTCACTTACATCTCTTTCAATTAATGCTTTTTTAGATAATCCTCTTTTATTCCCCGTGTTTTTCTTGACTTCTTTGTTTTCATTTTCAGGCTTTATATCTTGAATAACCTTCTTATCTGATACATCCACATTTTTTTCTACTATTGTCTGAAGCATTTCTGTTACTTTGGTTAACTCTTTTTCTATGCCGCCATTGTAATTATTTTGTTGTGGTATGCTTATGGGTTTAACTTCCCTTTCTGCATTTTCATCTACTGCTGCAGTAATCTCTATCTTCTTTTTAGTAAATAGCCCCTTTATACCCTTTTGCCTCACATATCTTTTGTTCATAATGACTGCTTCAGGGCCTAGCTCTTTTTTTATCATTGCCATTACATTTGTCATATTATCTGAAGTATATTTTTTAATTATCATTTAATGTCACCATCCCAACGGAATTGATCCCTATATTTCCTGGAACCTCATTCATTGAAATTACAGCAACCTCAGGAAACACCAGCTCTAGCATCCTTTTCAAAGCAGGTCTTATCCTTGGTGAGCACAGTATAACAGGAGAGTTATTATAAAATCCGGTATTTTGTACAATCTCATTAATATTTGTAAATATCTTTTGAGTTATATCGGGATTTAATGATGGAAATGAACCCTGAATGGATTTATGTATATTATCTCCTATGAGCTGTTCAAGCTCCGGATCCATTGTAATCACATTTATATTGTTATCCTCATCTATAAATGGCTTACATATTACCCTTCCAAGGGATATCCTTACATACTCTGTTAAAAGCTCTGTATCCTTAGTAGTCCTGCTATTATCTGCCAGACTTTCAAGTATTGTAACCATATCTCTTATGGGTACTCCCTCTTTTAATAGATTTTGAAGTACCTTTTGAACCTCTCCTAAAGACATCAAATCAGGTACAAGTTCATCTACCACTGCGCCATAATTTTCTTTAACTACGTCAAGGAGCATCTTTACTTCTTGTCTTCCTAAAAGCTCATGGCTGTGCTGCTTTATTACCTCTGTAAGGTGGGTTATAAGTACTGTAACAGGGTCTACAATAGTTAGCCCCATCATCTCTGCCTTATCCTTTTGATCGCTTGAAATCCATACAGCTGGAAGTCCAAATGTTGGCTCTATTGTTTTTATTCCTTCAATATCCACAGTAGAGTTTACAGGATCCATTGCTAAGTAATGGTTGCTCATTATCTCCCCATGGGCAACTTCGCTTCCTTTAATCTTTATTCTATATTCATTAGTTCCAAGCTGCAGATTGTCCCTTATTCTTATAGGCTGAACTGCAATCCCAAGCTCTAGGGCACACTGCCTTCTCACTGCTGCAATTCTATCTAATAAATCTCCTCCTGCACCAGAGTCTGTAAGTGGTATAAGCCCGTATCCTATTTCTATCTCAAGCATATCAACCTGAAAAAGGTTCATTATATTCTCAGGCTCTTTTTTAATTGCCTCTGTAGCTTGTACCTCTTCTTTAGCTTGTTGGGTGGTTTTCTTCTTGCCTTTGCCATCTTTATCTAAACTGTAAGCAAAATATGCTGTAATAGCAGATAATACAAGAAACGGAACACTAGGCAAAGATGGAATAAGCCCAAGCATAAGAAGTATTACAGAGGTTATTGCAATTACATTTGGAAAAGATGTAAGCTGCTCTGACAGCTCTTTTCCAAAGCTCTCATCACTTGCAGAACGTGTAACTAATATACCTGCTGATGTTGATATTAGAAGTGCTGGAATCTGGTTTACAAGACCATCACCAATTGTAAGCAGCGAAAACTTCTTTAAAGCCTCCCCTGCACTTAAATCCATATTAACCATTCCAACGAGTACTCCACCTATTATATTTATAATGACAATTATAATTCCTGCAACAGCATCTCCCTTTACAAACTTACTAGCACCATCCATTGATCCATAAAAGTCTGCCTCTTTTTGAAGATCCTTTCTCTTTTCCATTGCTTCTCTTTCAGTTATTATTCCTGCGTTAAGGTCTGCATCTATGCTCATCTGCTTCCCTGGCATTGCATCTAGTGTAAACCTTGCTGCAACCTCTGCAACTCTCCCTGACCCATTTGTTATTACTACAAACTGTATAATAAATATTATAATAAATAGTATTGCACCTACAATGTAATCACCTTGAACAACAAAGTTTCCAAAGGCCTCAACCACATCTCCTGCATATCCATCTGTAAGTATAAGCCTTGTTGATGCTACATTAAGCCCTAATCTAAAAAGAGTAGTAATCAAAAGCAGGGTTGGAAAAACAGTTAGCTGCAGTATCTCTGTTGTAAACATGGTGAGTAAAAGTATAATAAGAGAAAATGCAAGATTAAACACCAAAAGTACACTAAGTACTTCTGGTTTCATAGGAACAATAAACATTACAACAATACTTATTACAGCAAAAGCTACTAATGTATCAACATTAAAAAATATTCTTTTTATAAGACTTGGTTTCTTATTCAATGCATTCACCCTCGTGCTTTCTTCAAACTATATACCATGGCAAGTATCTCTGCCACGGCTTGGTACATTTCAACTGGTATATCTTCGTTTATTTCAACCTCTTTATATATCATTCTAGCAACAGGCTTATTTTCGATTATTGGTATATCATTTTCTGCTGCTATTTTCTTTATCTTTTTAGCTACCTCATCAGCACCCTTTGCCACAAGCTTTGGAGCACTGTCTGCTCCTTGTTCGTATTTAAGAGCAACTGCAAGATGTGTTGGGTTTGTTATTATAACTGAAGCATTTGGAACCTCATGCATCATTCTCCTTGAGGCCATCTCTCTTTGCTTTTGCCTAATCTTGGACTTTATGAGAGGATCCCCTTCCATCTGCTTATACTCTTCTTTTATTTCTTGCTTAGTCATCATAAGATCCTTTTTGTATGCCCTTTTTTGATATATTAAATCGGCAACCCCAAGTATCAAAACTATAATGGCAACCTTTGAAATCTCTGACTGTACTATGTCTGCAGATACGGCCGCAATTGACTCTATCCCCATATCAGAGGTTTTAATTACCGTTGGCATCTCGCCTTTTAGAAAGTTATATGATACATATCCAATTACTGCAATGCTGGCACAGGCCTTTAAAAGTTCCACTAAGGCTCTGCCTGAAAACATTCGTTTAAACCCTTCTATTGGATTTAATCTGCTTAATTTAGGTTTTAAAGTATCAGTTGTATGTATAAAGCCTGTTTGGGCAATATTTGCAATTACCCCTAATGACATAACCGTTATAAATATGGGCATAGTAACTTTTGAAAATTGTGCAAAGGAGTAAATACATATATCCGTTATATCTCCTTGGGCTATATGAGCTCTTCCTATGTTATTTATACTCCTTGTTAAAAAATCTTCTATAATATTCATTGCATCCCTGCTAAATGATACTGCCAGTATTGCAATTCCAATTAAAGTCATGGCAGATACAAACTCTCTGCTCTTTGCAACCTGCCCTTTCTTTTTTGCATCCTCTTTTCTCTTGTCTGTAGGTTCTTCTGTCTTATCACTAGATGCAAAGCACATGACCAGAGGAAATAACTTTAAAAAGTTGTTTAAATCCATTGGCATGTCTTGAAAAATCTTTATATACATATGCACTAGCGCAGGAAGCGCTGCAGAAAATACTAAAAGCCCTACAACCATCTTTATAGGCATACTCATCATCAGTATATTAAGCTGTGGTACTGCCCTTGCAATAAGCCCCATTGTAAAATCAGTTAAAAACAAGGCTAATATAACTGGAGCACTTAATTTTATAGATAACACCATAGTTTTCAAAAATATATGAAGTATATATGTGCCAATCTCTGGTGGAAGATTCACTCCAAGTACTGGTACCACGTCAAAACTTTGGACAATGGTGTTTATAAGAACATGAGGGCCATCTATTAAAATAAATATAGTCATACCTATTAAATTTGTCAGATTTCCCATTAATGTAACATTGCTATTTGTAGTAACATCAAACTGACCGTACATGGAATACCCCATCTGCATATCCATAAATTGTCCTGATGCCTTAATAGCCTGAAATATTAAATATGTAATAAAGCCTAGAGCTAATCCAAATATACATTCCCCTACAGCACAGGTGAATAAAGAAAATATTGAGTTTGGAATAAGAGCCTTATCATATATGGCAAATCCATATGTTAAATAGCTAAGTAATAGGCCAAATCCAACCTTTGCTATATTGGGTATACCTTTAATTGTAAATAAGGGTGTTACTGCCATAAAACTCACTATTCTAACAAAGACCAATATGAAAATTATAAATCCAGTATAATCCATACTATTACCTACTAATGTATAAGCCTAGGTATGGCATCAAATATTCTAGTAGTGAAGTTCATAAGTATTTGCAGCATCCAAGATCCAAAGAATATAATAGATGCAAAAACAGCCAATATCTTAGGAACAAATGTTAGAGTCTGCTCCTGTATCTGTGTTGTAGCTTGAAATATACTTATTAAAAGCCCAATTCCAAGAGAGATTCCAAGTACAGGCCCCGAAACCATAATCGTGGTCTTTAATGCATCCTTAATTACTCCTACAACAAAATTCTCACTCATTAAACCACCCCTTAAGCAAAGCTATTCAACAAAGTTTTTACTACTAAATTCCATCCATCTACCATAAAGAACAAAAGCAGTTTAAAAGGCAGAGATATAGAAATTGGTGGAAGCATAAACATACCCATTGACATAAGTATACTTGCAACAATCATGTCTATAACAATAAACGGTATGTATATCATAAATCCCATCATAAACGCCTGACTAAGTTCGCTTATTACAAAAGCTGGTATTAATATCCTAAATGGTGTATCTTCAGGCTTCTCTAGTTTGTCCATTTTTGCTGCATTTACAAATAGCTCAATATCCTTTTGCCTTGTCTGTTTTAGCATAAACTTCTTTACAGGCTGCGATCCTACTTCAATAGCCTCTTCCTGAGTAATCTTATTGTCAAGGTAAGGCTTTATTGCCTGATTATTAACCTCGGTATAAACAGGATGCATTATAAAAAATGTAAGGAACAAAGCTAATCCTACAAGCACCTGATTCGGAGGATTTTGTTGAGTTGACAAGGCACTCCTTACAAATGATAATACTACTACAATCCTAGTAAATGATGTTGTAAGTATCATAATAGAAGGTACAAGTGTAAGCACTGTTATTAGTATTAATACCTTTATGCTATCTACATAATCTTTTGGCGCAGCAGCTGCATTATCAACATTAATTTCAACCTTTGGTATTGGAAAGTCTAAAGGCTCTGCATAAGCTGTATATGTTGCACAAAAGAATGTTAACCCGAAAACTAAAGCTATTATAAATATCTTTTTATTTTTCATAGCCTTTCCTTTCTCTTTACAATAGATTTAAAGTTATTTTTCATATTTTCACTAAATGATTTATTCTCTTCTTGTTGTTTTTCTACGCAGTCCTCTGGAAGAGGCATTAATATTTTAACTTCATCCTCGGAATAGCTTACAACATAAGGCTTGTTATTAATAAGCACCACAGATAGGGCTGCTTTATTATTTAATGGAACCTTCTCAATCACTCTTATTATCTTGCCTTGCCCCATTTTGAGCATCTTGCTCCCGCCTACCCTTATGCTTAAGTAAGCAAGAAGAATTACCAAGGGTAGAAATACTAATATTTTTGCCAAACTTCCAAAGAACTCATAATTCACTCCACTCACTATCCTCACCATTAACTATTCACTACTAACCATACTCTTACCTACTTACTGTATCAATATATCCGTGAAATAAACGTTATCAATCTTATCTGTTTTTATTATTGTATTTATTTTCTCCATAATCTCTTTCTGTACATTCTCGCATCCTTCTACGGATTTTAAGTCTTCCACTTTTTTGCTTCTTAATATACTTGTAATTGCACTTCTTGTTTGCACATCTACATCCTTATCGCTTAATTCCTCTTCGAGCTTTTGGTTTCTAAAGCCTGCATGAACTGTAACCTTTACATAGCGCCTATACCCAGGCTCATCTAAATTCACTTGAAACTCACCAAGTGGATATGTATATTCTTTTGCTTGTGCAACAGCCGCATTATTATTATTTTTGTTATAACCATTTTTAGGCTTCATTGGAAGCAGGCTTAATGTATACATTACATAGACAAGGCCACCTACAACTATTGGAACTATAATCATAAGCACTATAATGGCTGCACGTTTTAATTTATCCATTTATACATCACTCCATTTTACTCTGATTTATTACCCTCTTTGTCATTTGTGACAATAAGTATATTTACCCTTCTATTTTGAGCTCTTCCTTCGGGAGTGTTATTGCTTGCTATTGGGCTATATTCCCCACAAGCAACGGCTGAAAGCCGCTCTGGCTTGACACCTTTCTTTTCCACTAAATATCTCAAAACAGTAGTTGCTCTATTTGCAGATAATTCCCAGTTAGAAGGGAAATCAGCATAGTGTATAGGGACATTGTCCGTATGGCCTTCTACTATAACATTGTTTGGCAGCTGATCAAGAAGAACAGATACCTTGTCCATAATAGGTATGCTTTCAGGCTTTAACTCGGTCTTTCCAGTATCAAATAATATACTGTTATTAAACTCCATTATTACGCCCCTTTTATCTTCTCTTATCTTTACATACTCACTAAGGTCATTTTGGTTTACAAAATCTGATACGGTTTCATACATATCCTTATTATTTGGACTTTTAGGGGTCTTTTCTCCAACAATTGGGACTTCACCACCTGATTCTTTGTTTAATTCAAATATGCCTGCCCCTCCGCCAAATGCAGTACTCATTGATTGTGAAACCTGTTTGAACTTTTCTATATCCACTAGAGAATAGGAATATAAAAGAACAAAGAATGTAAGTACAAGTGTCATCATATCTGAATAAGTTGTAAGCCATCCCTGACTTATTTCCTTTTTTTCAGGCTTTTTTCTTTTACTCATTTTCCATCACCGCACCATCCCTCGCTTCACCTTTCATAAGTGATAGTCTCTCTTGCGGAGGCATGTAAGTCTTTAATTTATCCTCTATAACCCTTGGGTTTACCCCAGATTGTATAGATAGTACACCTTCTAGCATCATTTCTCTAATATCTGCCTCATCAGCACTTCTTGTTTCAAGTTTATTAGCAAGTGGTCCAAATATAAAGTTAGCTAGAATTGAACCATAAAATGATGTAATTATGGCCTTTGCCATTCCAGGTCCTAAAGTACTTGGATCATCAAGTTTAAGCAGCATCTGTGTAAGTCCTATTAAAGTTCCTATCATTCCATATGCAGGTCCATACCCTGCCCATGCTTTAAGCAAGTTTATGCCATCTGTGTGTCTCTTCTCCATGGCTGATACTTCAAGCTCCAATATTTCCCTTATAGTCTCTGGCTCTATACCATCTACAACCATTTGTATTCCTTCCTTTAAAAACACATCATCTATTTGTTCAACTTCATCTTCAAGAGATAAAAGCCCTTCCTTCCTTGCTTTCCTTGAAAGTTCAACAAATGTTTCAATAATTGCGCCAGTGGAATACTCACTGCCCCTAAATGCATTTTTAATCATAGCAGGTATATTCTTTATGGTCTCCATTGGGAAAGATATCATTATTGTAAAAAATGAACCAAATACTGTAATAAATACGGATGGCAAGTCCCAGAAAGCTCTGAGACCAGCCAAATTTATTTTGTTATTATCAAGAGACATACCTATTATAATAGCTAAAGCACCTAAAAATAATCCTAATGTAGTTGATAAGTCGCGTTTTTTCATTCTTTAATTACCTCCGGTATTGCCATATATCTTTTTTTAAACTCAATTATTTTGTTTATAATATCATCTGAGGATTCTTTGACAACATATTTCTTCCCGGTTGTGGTTGTTATGACTGAATCTGGGGTAACCTCAATCTTTTCAATCAAATCACAATTTAAATAAAACTCTTTATTGTTAAATCCGGTAAGTTTAATCATTTTTCATCCCTCTTTAACGTTTAAGATTCAATAGTTCCTGCAGCATTTCATCAGACGTAGTAATTGATCTTGAATTTGCCTGGAATGATCTTGATGTAACTATCATATCAGTAAATTCATTTGCAAGATCTACATTAGACATCTCAAGATACCCTTGAAGTATATCATTATTGCCAGTGGATTCAGTATTAGGATCTTTTAATGTTAATGCATCTCCTGAGTTTGCTGATGGCAGATAATTGTTATTTCCGACTTTTAAAAGTCCCGCAGGGTTTGAAAATGCTGCCGTAGCAATCTTTCCAAATTCCTGTTTAGTACCATCTTCAAAAACTCCTACTACGGTTCCATCTTTATCTACTGAAAAGTTATTTAGTTTTATATATACATCATTTCCACTTTCATCCTTGCCTTTATATGAGTCTGGTATTGTTATTTCTTCAAGGGCAGCAGGGTTTTTATATTTAACCTTGCCATCATTATCAACTGACTCTATTTGGTATCCCATAAGCTTAAGTCCCGTTGAGCTTACTATATTTCTTCTTTTAATGTTCGCATCAGTTTTATCAGGCACTGAAGCATCAAAGCTCATTGAGCCATCTCTTGTGTATACTTGTTTTGATCCATCTGATAATACAAAGAAAGTTTCCCCGCTTACCATAAAGTCCAATGCCCTTTCTGTTGGCTGAGGTGCTCCTTGTCCCATCATTGTATCTATTCCTGCGGTCTGCATTCCAAGACCTATTTGGGATGGGTTTACTCCACCTCTACCGTTTGGCTCTGGTGCGGATGCACCTCTTAGAGTCTGACTAAATATATCTTGGAAACGAGTTCTTCCACTTTTAAAAGCAGTAGTACCTACGTTTGCAACATTATTTGCAATTACGTCCATCTTTATCTGATTATTCTTCATTCCACTAATTCCTGAAGATAATGATCTTAACATTTTTTAACCCTCCAAATATTAGACTTTCGCATCTGTCATTCAGCGAAGTATGGCTTCCTATTAAGGTCCAGCCACTGTTTTTTATTAATTTATTAAGTTATCTTAATTTATTAAGATATTAAAACTGCACTATCTATATTGGTAAACACATTATCCTTAGCAGACTTACTATCCACTGCGGTTATTATGGTCTTGTTTCTAATGCTTGCAATAAATGCAATATCTTTATACAAAAGCAGAGACTCATTTGCCCCTTTTGCTGTTGCTTTATCTATGGCATTAGTTATCTTTTCAAGATCCTCACTGTTTAACTCAATATTTCTATCTTTCAATCTTTCCATTGCATGTGCAGAAATCTTAACTTCATTTGCTTTTTTTAGTTCTTTATCAAATACACTTTCAAAGTTACTTTTAGAGTTTACTTTAGTCTCTCTATTTTGCGTTGGAAGATTCGATTGAACTATTTTTCCATTTACTATTCTAAAGGACACTATCTATCACTTCCCTCTTAAATCCCATCTTCCACTGGTTTACCCATTTAACTCTACAACATTATCCATGCTGTATTCCTTTCCGTCTATTACTATATTGATCGTACCTTTCCCTAATTTAGATCCAGTTACAACCCCTGTTTCATATTTTCCATCGCCCACAGCTACTTTTGCAGTTTTGCCTATCATCATGCTGGATTCCATAAACTTTTGGCTTACTAAAAGCTCACCCATTGCAGAGTTTAGGTTTTGCATCTGCTCAAGAGCTGCAAACTGCGCCATTTGTGATATCATCTGTGACTCATCTTGAGTAGCTAAGGGGTCTTGGTTCTGCATTTGGGCTGTAAGTATCTTTAAAAATCCATCCTTGCTTACAAAATCTTTACCTGCATCTTTAGATACCTGTTGATTTACTACTTGCCCAGCTGCTATAGCATCAGTTTTCAATTACATCCCTCCTAAACCAACATATTTAAATTACCATCTATAATACTTCTTACATCCCTAGTTAGAATATCTTCATTTGATCCTACTGGTATGCCTTTTTTATGTTTACCATATACCATTCCTCTAGCATTTCTGCTATGGTTTTGGTTTCCGTTTTGGAACCCTTTATTTAGCAGCTCATCGTTTTCAAGATTTAGAGATACTGAGAAATCAGATACATTTATATTTTGGCTTTTAAGCTGCTCTTTTAAGTCTGGCAGGTTAGATTCTATCATTGCCTTAACTAGGGTATCTTCAACAAGTATTTTGGCTGTTAAAACTCCTTTTTCCATTACAAGCTTTATTGCTACATCACCTAATTCTTCAGGCTTTAGCTTTACATGAAGCTCACTATAATCCTTACCTGTTTCGGATCTTATCTTGTCATATATTTGATCCATTACATTGCTCTTGTCAAAAGATACATTTTGAGAAACTTTGTCGTAATTTTTTGTGCCTTGACTTTGGGATATACTATTACTATCTTCATTTGTGCTTATGTGCTTTGCATTAATCATGTTCAATTTATCTTTTGCATTTTTTTGTTCTTCTTTTTTGCCTATATCTAAATTTTCCCCTACTTTTACTTCAACTCCAGTATCAGCCTCAGCTTCAGCATAATCATTATATTTATCTTTAGCACCCTTGCCTAGGTTTAATTGGTCTATGGGTTTCTCTTTAGTCCCTGCATCCACGGCATCATCTTTTGTCATGGGCAACCCTGTCTCTAGCTCATAGGCAGCCTTTGTCCTAGAACTTTTCATGTTTTGATTACTATTTAGTATCTTTAAAAACTCTGCCCTAGGTACTACGAAATCTTTTATATCATCTTTCCCCTTAGTTACTTCTAATTCTGTATTATGAAGTGCATCATCAAGGGAATTATTAAGTTTGCTAGGCTTGCCATTTGGCTTATTTTCTACTGCAGCATCTGGTTCAGTATTTAAGGCTATACTATTATCCGTATTCAGGTTTAAATCTATATAAGGCGGTTCAAATAACTTACCTTTTTCGCCATCAATAGATGGTTGGGTTAAACCATATTGGGTCTCTATATTTTGTTCTGCGTCTAAACTTTCATCACCTAAAATGGCCTCTTCACCTACTGCTGATGGATTGTCCATAATCTGCATTTGATCTATACAATCGGCAAATGCAGATCCTAGTCCTTTTATATTATCAGCTTCAGTTAGTAAGGCAGGTTCAGCCTCCCCATCTGTTTTATTTCCCAGGCAATTGATGTTTTGTCCCATAATGCCGCTTAAAAGAGTTGCGAATATATCAGAGTCTTTACTGGAATCTGTCTCTTTGTTGTCCTTCACATTTTGCACATTTTTAGGGGAGCCTTGCACCTTATCTATCATTTTCTCACCTCCTTTTTAAACTAATTCTCTATTTTTTCATATAACCATAGAGTGCAAATTCATCATTTTGTTTCTGTTCACTTTTGTTTTGATCTATTGTAAATTCGTTGTGTGCTTTATCCTTTAACTTCTCAATTACCTTCCTATCTCTCTTGCTTTCCAAAAACTCTTCTTTTTTTTGATTCATGGACTCTCTATATATATCAACCCTTTTTTCTTGGATCTCAGTTTTCTCATTTAATGCGGTTTTGTAATTATTCATTGTGATATACGAAAATATATTTGTGCTTTTTTTAGGCTTTATTTTATTAGTTCTTGCAATCTCTTGTTTTAAAGATTCAAGATGTTCCTGCTGCTTAATGTATTCCATCCTGCTTTTAACAAACTCATCTTTTTTAGTATCTTCTACATCTATTCTATGATCCAAAACCTTTTGCAGCCTAAAAGTGAAACCCTTCATAAATATCACACCATTTCAGTTTTAATTCATTATTCCATATAAATCTTTTAATATAGTGTCAAAATCTAAGTGCTCATTTTTACCTTGCTTTAAAAAATCATTCAATCTATCTATATATTTTATTGCTTTATCAATTCCTGGGTTGCTTCCATTTACATAAGCCCCAATATTTATTAGATCCTCTGCATTTTTATATGTAGCAAGTATATTTCTAAGCTCTCCAGCAGTCCTCTTGTGCTCCTCAGATGCAACCTCTGCCATAAGCCTGCTTAGGCTATTTAATATATCTATTGCAGGATAATGGTTAAGGGCGGCTAATTCTCTAGATAAAACAATGTGTCCATCTAGTATTCCCCTTACAGCATCTGATATGGGTTCATTGAAGTCATCACCTTCAACAAGTACAGTATAAAAAGCTGTTATTGAACCCTTGTTCGACATGCCTGAGCGCTCTAAAAGACCTGGCAGCTTTGCAAATACTGAAGGGGTGTACCCCTTTGTAGCTGGTGGCTCGCCTATTGCAAGTCCAACCTCTCTTTGAGCCATTGCAAATCTTGTTACAGAATCCATCATAAGCATTACCTTCTTGCCTTGGTCCCTGTAATATTCAGCAATTGCAGTTGCAGTATAAGCTCCCTTTAGCCTAACTAGGGCTGGCTGATCTGATGTAGCACATACAATTACAGATCTTTTGAGGCCTTCATCCCCTAAATCCTTCTCTATAAAATCCTTTACCTCACGGCCTCTCTCTCCTACTAGTCCTATTACATTTATATCTGCTGAGCTATATCTTGCTATCATTCCAAGTAGGGTACTTTTGCCCACTCCGCTTCCTGCAAATATGCCAACCCTCTGGCCTTCCCCGCAGGTTAAAAAGCCGTCTATTGCCTTAACTCCTGTGGATAAAACTTTATCTATCCTCGGCCTTTCTAGAGGGTTAGGAGGATAACCAATAACTGGGTATTCTACAAAATCTTTTAGAATTTTACCTTCCATTGGCCTTCCTAACCCATCTAATACCCTTCCTAAAAGATCGTCACTGCATTTTACAGAAAGAGGCTTTCCACTTGGCTTTACAATGGATCCTGGGCCTATGCCTTTTAAATCCCCAAGAGGCATAAGTATTATCTTGTCATCTCTAAATCCAACAACCTCTGACATAATAGGATCTAGCGTATTTTCAGAATATATATAGCATACCTCACCAACTGGCAGCTTAAGTCCATCTACTTCTATTGTAAGTCCTATTATTTTGCTTACCTTTCCCTCTGGTCTTATAGTTTTTACATTTGACACAATATCCATCATGTTGCTGAAATCTACATTTTTCATATAGAATCTCCCATCAACGCTTCTTTTATCTTAGTAAGCTGAGTATCTATTGTGGCATCTACAGAACTTACCTCTGTTTCTATCTTGCATCCGCCTCTTTTTATGGCTTCATCTTTTAATAGGGTAACTATTGTCTCATCATTGGTTTGTTCTAATATTTCATTCATCCTACAGTCTAGTGTTGCATAATCTAGAGGATTTGCCCAAATCTTAATACTTTTCTTGTATATAACACTCTCTATGGACTTTTTAACTATGTTTTCTATAGCCTCATCCTTTGTATTTGCCTCATATCCTATTATCTTCTCTGCTATGGACAATGCTAGATTTACTATCTCATCTTTTTGGTTTTTTATATATTCCCTTGATGCCCTATGGGCTTCCTCTAGTACATTTTGAGCCTGATCCCTAGTATCTTTGGTTTCATCAAATCCACTTTTTAATCCTTCTTCATGTCCTTTTTGGTAGCCCTCTTCATGTCCTTTTTTTATTCCATCATCATAGGAATCCTTTTTTATCTTTTCAGCTTCCTTTTTTGCTTTTTCAATTATATTTTTGCCTTCCTGAGCAGCCCCATCAATTATCTGCTGTGATTTTTTTATATATTCATCCTTATACTCATACTTGTCACTGCCTTCAATTTCTGCTTGAGAAGCAGAAATTGACTTTGGCTTTTTAATGTCAGGAGCATCTAATCTATATTTATCATCTATTTGTATAGTCCCTTTTTTGATTATATTACACGATAATTGCATCTCCGCCACCTCTTGCAATTATTATCTCTCCAGCTTCATCTAGTCTTCTTATTATGCCAACAATATTCTGCTGGGACTTCTCAACATCTACAAGCCTTACAGGTCCTAAGTATTCTATATCTTCTTTTAATGTAGCTGCAGCTCTCTTTGACATATTCTTGTATATTGCATCTGCAACCTCTTCAGAAGAACCTTTAAGAGCAAGAGCAAAGTCTTTTGTATCCACTTCTCGTATAACTCTCTGTATTGATGCATTATCAAGTCCGATAATATCCTCAAATACAAACAGGCTAGATCTAACCTTTTCTGCAAGTTCTGGTTCATCATTTTCAAGATGTTCAATAATGTTTTTCTCAGTACCCCTGTCAACCTGGTTCAATATCTGTACTAAGGAGCCAATTCCTCCAATTGTAGCAAGATCTGAACGGATTACTGTTGAGAGTTTCTTTTCAAGCACTTCTTCTATCTCACGTACAACAGTTGGTGATGTGCTCTTCATATTTGCTATCCTTCGTGCAACATCACTTTGTATCTCTACAGGAAGGCCTGACAAAATCTGCCCAGCCTTCTCTGGTTGTACATAGCTTAAAATAAGTGCTATGGTCTGAGGATGTTCATTCATAATAAGGCTTAAAAGCTGCTGTGAATCTGCTTTCCTTGCAACGCCAAAAGGCCTGTACTGTTGGGTTGCCTCCCCAACCTTTTCCATGATCTCCATTGCCTTTTGCACACCTAGAGCTTTACTCAAAAGGTTTTTGGCATACTCTGTCCCGCCTTCAAGTATATAGTCTTTAGCCTTATTTAAATTTATAAATTCATCTATTACTGCATCCTTTAACTCTGGTTTTATCCTTGTAGTATTTGCAATCTCAAAGGTGATCTTTTGAATATCATTCTCTGGCAGTTTTTTGACTATGTTAGATGATATCTCAGGCCCTAGAGTAATAAAAAGCACTGCAGATTTTTGAACTCCGCTTAGTTTATCTCCTCTTGCCATGAAACTCACCTCTCATCTTCAGCTAACCAAGATTTAATTATTTCTACAACCTGGTCAGGCTTTTTAGTCGCATATTTTTTCAGTTCTGCAGTAAGATCTGATTTATTTTCATCATCTTCAAGGAATACTTGACTTTTTAGTACCTCATTTATTGCTTCTGGGTTGTCAACAACCACATCCACTCCAGGGGTCTCCGACCCAATTTCAGAACTTCTTTTCTTCCTTAAGGCAATTATTATTGCAATTAGAGCCACTGACAAAGCAATAGGAAGTATAACATTTGTCATAAGTTTTTTTCTCTTTTCTTCTGCTGCTTGTTTATCTGAAAGATCTTTAAGATCTGCTTCTACCTGTTTTTTAACTGTATCATCAAACTTAATTCCTTCTACAGAAACCACATCTCCCCTGTTTTGATCAAAACCTATAGCAGAGGTTACAATGTTTCTTATGGTTTCCTTCTCAGCATCAGATAAAGCTCCATCAACTACAACCGACGTGGACAATCTTTTAACCTCTCCTGGCGCCTTTATTACTCTTTCCTCTACTTGTCCCACGTTATAGTTTGTAGTGGTTTCTTCTCTGTTTTTACTTGTTCCTCCATTATTAGCCGGCATGGTATTTGACATATTATTATCTATAGGGCTTCCAGATACATCATCCCCACCGCTTTTTATGGTTTCCTTTATGGTATTTTGGTTTTTTGCAACGCCCTTTTCGTCATATTTAATAGTCGATGTTTGCTTTGAATCAAAATCTAAATCTGCTTTAACCGTTGTCTTTACGCTATTTGAACCATATACAGCCTCAAGGGTCTTTCTTAGGTTATCCTCAAGTTTTGACTCAAATTCTCTCTGTATTTCATACCTGTTCTCTATAGACGTTGATGATGTTATATCATCATTATTTAGGTTCTCACTTAAATAATTAAAATGGCTGTCCACAACAACAACATTTTCTTCTGGTAAATTCTTTACACTTTTTGAAACAAGAGCAATTATTGATTTTACTTGCTCATCCGTTATTTTTTTATTGTTCTTAAATTTAAGTGTTACAGAGGCACTTGCAGGCTGCTCATCTCTTACAAAAGCACTTGGTTCTGACATATTCAAATGAACCCGTGCATATTCTACCTCGTCAAAAGCTTTTATTGTCCTTTCCAGTTCAGTTTCAAGAGCCCTCTGGTACATTACTTTTGACTCAGAGTCTGTAATTCCAAACTTGTTTTCATCAAAAAGCTCAAAACCTTTTCCCTCAGAAGGCAGTGTGCCTGCAGATATAACGCTTAGCCTGGTATCTTCCACTTTATCTTTTGGTACAAGTATTGTAGTACCTTCAAGTTTATAATCTACCTTATCCTGCTTAAGCTGTTCTGCTACTTTTGCCATATCTTCCGGTGCCATATTCGTAAAAAGCGGCTCATATTTTGGCTTAGTTAAAAAACTTACGGATATAATAATTGCTGTGACTATAACACAAGATGTAATAATTATTGCAGTCTTTTTTCCATTTTCAAGCTCTCTCCACTTTTGGGCTGTGCCGTTTAGTTTATTTTTTAATTCACCCATATGTAAAAATAACTCCTTTGAGAATTAATAATCGTATATGCAGCTTATAATCTTCTAAAGATTATGCCGCCGCATAACTGAAGTATAGTGTTTGGTGTTTAGTATTTATTGTTTGGTATTTAATTTATAAATAAATTATATCTGCATCCTGCTTATCTCTTGGTAGGATTCAACAAGCTTGTTTCTAACCTGCATAACAAACTCCATGTAAAGCCTTGCCTCCTCAGCAGCAATAAGTGGTTGATGAATATCACTAGTCTCGCCTGTAATAAATTTTAGAGTCTCTTCATTTGACTTTACTTGAAGGTCATTAGCATTATCTAAAGCATTTTTAAAGTACTTTCCAAATGTTTCATCGACTCCACTCTTTGGTGTTTCATCTATTTTATTCATTTTGCTGTCAAATAAAGGCTTTATAAGTTGTATATTATTTATCTCCATGCTGTATTACCTCCCTATCTCAAGTGCTTTCATGTACATACTCTTCTCTATATTTATAGCTGTAACATTGGCTTCAAAAGCCCTTTGTGAAGCAATTAAGTCAACAAACTCATTTATGTAATCTACATTTGGCATCTCAACATATCCATCATCTCTTGCATCAGGATGTGCCGGGTCGTAAACCATTGGAAAAGGGGATTTATCTTCTACAATGCCAACTGCTTTAATACCTTTCCCGTTAAACTCTAATGGGTCGGATATCTTCCCCAATTCGTCATCAAGGTTCTCTTGAAATACAGCAATTTTTCTCCTATAAGGGCCGCCATTTTCTGTTCTAGTGGTTTTAGAGTTTGCAATATTGCTTGATATGGTATCCATTCTTAATCTTTCAGCAGATAAACCACTTGTACTTGTCCGCATTGCATTAAACATACCCATAAGTCTACTACCTCCTTCCCTCGTTTATTACATTTCTCATTATTCCAATCCTGTTATTAAACTGACTTATTAATGAATAATACTCTATGGCATTAGCCGCCTGGTTCGTCATTTCCACATCTATATCTACATTGTTATTATCCATTCTAAAGCTAGTGGTTTCATCCTTTTTTATCTCTGGTTCAAGCTTTGAAACCCTTGTATCGTGAGTGCCATATCTTTGTATTTCATCCTTTAACTTTTCTTCAAATACTACATCAGATCTTTTGAAATTTTTTGTATTTAAATTCGCAATATTATTAGAGATAACCTTCTGTCTTAACACAGTAACATCTAGAGATTTTTTAATCGAATCATATGCAATGTCCCCCACAAAATCGCCTCTCTTCTTTTTACTTTTTTCTACATATTCTTAACAAAATATGATAAGTTATATTAATATCCGCCACAATAACCTATTATATCATCTATTAGTTAAATATTCCATAGTAATTTTAATGTTTTAAATGTAGTTTTAATTGTATTAAAACTTTGCATTCTCTTATTTAGCAAATTCAGTAATTTATTATTTTTACAATAAAAAAACAGTTAGTTAAATTAACTAACTGTAATTAATAGATGTTATATAATCTGCTTCCATGCCTCTTTAAGCTGGTTTAACATATCTAGAACCTCATCTATTATCTCTTTGTCCTTCTTGATGTTTGCTTGAATAAGTCTATACTTCATGTAATCGTATAATGAGTATAAATCTTTTGCTATATCTACATCCATATTTAATGTAATCATAAGTTCAGATATAATATCCTGAGCCTTTAATATATTCTCGTTAGCCTTTTGTATATCCCCCTCATCAATGGATATCTTTGCAAACCTTAGAAACTTAGCTGCACCATCATAAAGCATAAGCAGCAGCTTCCCTTGAGGTGCAGTCATTATATCATTTTCCTGATAGACATCATAAGCATTAGATGATCTATTATACATATATTTCACCCCTATTTCTTTGCATCAACTAAAATTCCTTGCATTGTATCAATCTTATCGTATAATTCATCTACTGAATCCCCTAAAATGGTCTTAACCACGTTGCCATCTTTGTCTGAAACCACAACGACTCCTTCATTAAATTCAAATATTAAATCCACATCCATGTTCTTAAGCAGTTCGTTTAGCTTTTTAAGCTTTTGTTTAAGCCTTTTTCTATTTGGATACTGCCTTTCCTTATTTGGGTTTTTGTCTTTTGAAGCCTTAATTCCTTCTGAATTATTAACTACATTTTCAGCCGTTTTCCTATATACTTCATTTACTATTATGGGATCAATCTTATTTAGATTGTTTAAATTTATAGGCATGGCCTTTCACCATCCTCATTTATCTTTTCTCGTCAACAATAATCCCTGCTATCTCCCATATCTTTGCAACTAAATCAAGCATCTTCTCTGGAGGTATCTCTTTTATCACATCCCCAGTTTCATCATCTACAATTTTAACCATTACATCCTTTGTAACATCATGGATTTTAAACTGCAGATGGGTATTATTTTTAAATAAAACATTGTTTGCCCTATCAACTGCATGTTTAAGTTCCTTTCCATCTACTTTCTTTGCTGCCTTAATACTATCATCAGTTCTACTTTGTTTAACATTGGCATCTATATTATTATCAGGTTTACTAGGCAAGGTATTATTAACAACTATCCTGTTTATATTTACGCTTGTATCCACAATATACGCGCCTCCATTTGTTTCTTTGTTTCTTATTTTTTGTTCCTATTACTTATATCGGTATTACTTGTATGAGCCTTTATAGCAAATTAACAATTATTCGGAAACTTACTCCAAATTAAGACATTTTGAAGGCAATAAATATAATATTGCATTGTTCGACATTTTACTTTATTATTAATTCTAATATAAGCAATAATTATTCTACAATTTTTAGTGATTGGAGTGGTTATCAGTGGCAAAAAAGAAGATATTCAAAAAAAGATATGTTGTATGGACACTCCTGTGTTTAACCATTGGTTTTTATCTTTCTTATAGAATTTTTATAGTCCCAAATAAGGAGGCTTCCCTGCAAAAGGTACCTGTAGCGGTACATCAGCTAAGCGATGTAAAAAATATATTTAAGAAGCTAAAGATTAAGGATGTATTAGTACATGACATACAGCAGTCTCAAGAGTTAATTACCACGGAGATCACACTCGAGGATACAATAACTTGGGATGAGAGCTGGGGAAATTTTGATATATTTAAAAAAATGCAGCGGATACACATTTCAGGCTCTGGTATTTATACAGTAGATCTTAAAAATATTAATGATGAAAGCATAACCGTTGATAATAAGCTTAAAACAATAAATATTAAAGTTCCAAGCCCTAAAGTTAAGACCGTCTCTATAGATGAGGAAAAAACAAAATATGAATCTGTGGAAAAAGGCCTCCTCCGCTTTGGAGATATAAAACTTCTTCCAGAGGAACACCAAATAGTAATGCAAGAAGCAAAAGAAAAGATGAAATCTACAATGTTAGATAAAAAAAACTACGAAAAATCCAAAGACAATAGTGAAAAGATACTAAAAGAGCTAATCAAGGGAATCACCCAAGGCTATATAAATGATGATTACAATGTAAACGTATTATTCACAGAGCCTAAAGAGGCTGAGGGTATATAAATTGGCAACTTATTCATGTTGATGATAAATATGTGCGATGCTATAATTTACTTATATGCAGAAGCAGAGGTGGTAATATTATATGGACAACGAGACTAGACAAATGTTTGAATTAGTATTAAAAAAGCTAGATGGCGTAGATGGAAGATTTGATGGCATAGATAAAAGATTCGACGCCATAGATAATAGGCTCGATGGTATGGACAAAAGATTCGATGCCATGGATATTAGGCTCGATGGTATGGACAAAAGATTCGATGCCGTGGATATTAGGCTTGATAACATGGATAAAAGATTCGATGCCATGGATATTAGGCTTGATAGCATGGATAAAAGATTCGATGCCGTGGATATTAGGCTTGATAACATGGATAAAAGATTCGACGCCATGGATATTAGGCTCGATAGCATGGATAAAAGATCCGGTGACATGGACAATAGACTTATATGTATCGAACAAAAACAGGACTCTATGGATAAAAGACTTACATGTATCGAACAAAAACAGGATACTATGGATAAAAGGCTTATCGGTATTGGACAAAGACAAGACGAGATGTATACCATGCAGAGGGGCTTAGAAGAAAGCATACAAGTTGCAAGAGCAGAGCAGGAAAAAATTATATATACAATGGCTGATACCCAAGGTAAGCTTAAAAAGCTAGCTGAAACCTCTGAAGACCATGAAGATGTAATTGAACAAATAAGAGCCATAAAATGAAAGTGCCAAAGGCACTTTTTATTTTTATGGCTCTTAGCCAATTATTATCTAAAGAATGAGTTTACACAAAATTATTTACAGGCTCTGTTCAAACAAAAACCGGTATATCCACTCCTGATAAAATCTTGACATTAAATTCATCTGCCATTTCAACAAACTCAATGGTTTTAATGCTTCTGGTTGTAATAAAATATTTTACTCTTTTAAAAATGCTTCTCTCATCTTCAATTATATCATTAAAGACTAAGATATCTGGCAAATGTTCTTTACCACACACCAACTCCGATATTAGATTAACCTGTACTTCAAAATCATTTGATTGAGGTATCCTCAAAACCAAAGTTACGTCATCTTTATCAGTAAACTTATTTATATATTCAATAATAATTTTTTCCCATACAGGATATGTATCTGAAAAGTCTGGATAAAATAAAATACTATTAGTTTTAACATTCATAGTTATCTCATTGGGGCTGACTGGTTTTACATAAAAGTTATTGGTAAATTCTTTTCCACCTTCATGAAACCATTCCCTATTTTCATGAATACGATTACTATCCCAATTCCACCATTTTATGCGCTGCAGCTTTTCTATTTGCTCTTCACTAAATCTATATTTGATAATTCTAATAGGATTACCAACAGCTACAGCATAAGGCGGTATATCTTTAGACACTACTGCACCTGCACCAATAACTGCACCATTTCCTATCTTTATTCCAGATAGCAAAATCACATTGTTTCCAATCCAAACATCATTGCCTATAAGTATTTGACCTTTTTGTTTTATTTTCTTATTCTTAAAATCAAATATAGCTGCTGAAGATGTCGTTATAGACATATAATCATGATTCCTGTTTACTAACGCCAACACATTGTAAGCTATTGAAGAATAATTTCCTATTTGTATATTAATCACTTCATTTTCAACACTACTTTGTAAATCCATAGAATTTATATAACTATTAATTCCTATAGATCCAATATTAAAGTCTTGCTTAGTACCATTTGTAACAATTAATGGTGATTTAGCAGACGTCAAATCTATGTGCAACATAATACCTCACCTACCCCAAAAACATATATTATTCTTTCATTGCAGTAATAACTAGATCACTATCAGACCTAAATAACTGCACACTTTCTTTAACCTTAACATCATTCTTCCAGAGGACTTTATTTCGTCAAATATCATCCCACAGAGTCTTTAATGTCAAGAGGTTGGCACTCATCTATACAAGTTCTTTACTATTTGAGCAAACAGCTATCATATTTACAGCCTTTTCGTTAAAGCCTTCTTCAACTTTAAAATTTACTACTGAGTAATAAGCAATATTTTCAAAACACCTTTTTAATATTGAGTCCAACTCATAAAAATTATATTCTTTTATATGGAATGGATTATTTATATTTTTTCTCATTTCTCTGTTAGGTGTTGAGATTATAAATTTTCCACCTTCTTTTATTACCCTTTTTGCCTCATCTAAGTATTTTCCAATGGATTCCGGAGATAAATGTTCGAATACTTCATATGAAACGCAAACATCAAATTCATTATCTTTATAAGGGAGATGAGTTACATCTCCAATCATCCAATTAATATTATTTAGACCATATGTGTCTTTACCAAATTTAATATTATCCTCGGCAATATCTAAAGCCTCTACATGAGAACAAATTTTAGAAAGATATGATGCACCATATCCAAATCCACAAGGCGATTCTAGTACCCTATCATTACTCCTGATAAACTTTGCTGCAAAAGTATATCTCTCCGCTATCCTAAGATAACCTAGCATTGGCATAAACTGTGATGCCGGGACAGCTCTTTCCCAATTATATGCTAATGAATTTTTACTTATATCTTGAAGTATATCTTTATCAAAAACAAAACCCGCAATATTATTTTTAAATTCTACATTGAGCTCAACTACTCTTTTTACAAAATCAATAATATAGTTTATTTTCCTACTCCTTTTCATTTGTTCTGAGAGAATAATTTCTTTATTCTTAGGGTTGTACCAAATATTATTAAGTACAAGATTCTTTCCTTCTTTATTTCTTAAAATAAACTCTATCATTTCATATGTTTTGCTTACTCTTTCTCTTTTACCAATTATTATATCTGCTGACTCAAAGTCATAATTATCAAAATCACTATCTCTATAACCTATAAACTCATTGAACTTATTACAAATATAATCTAACGTGACTTTTCTATTTTCCATTTTAATATTTAGTTTTTCACTATTCTTTGTCTCACTAATTAGTATTTCTTTTATTTTAAGCATCTGTTTTTTTAATGAGTAATTGTCTTCAATAAACTTCCTATATTCCTGCGAATTATATTCACTAGATAAAATCATATTTACTGCTTCATCAATTGTATTAAATAGATATTTTTTGTCCCAAATTTCATTTGCAAATAAGAAGTTATGAATTACTGGTTTAATACCTCTTGACATTGACTCTGCAATTCCATACCCAAAGCTTTCGTGCATACTTGATGAAATAATATAATTTTTATCTTCTAACCAATCATTTATATTGTTCTGCCATCCTTCAAAAATAATATTATTTTTAAGTCCCATCTGTTCAACTTGGTAGTTCCAATATAGCTCAACTAACGGGTCTTGGAACTGTCCTGCTATGTATAACTTATATCTTTTATCTATCGTAACAAGTTTGTTTATTATCTGTAGTAGTAAAGCAGGGTTTTTTCTCTGATGTATATAACCTACATAGGCAATGTTAAAACCTTTTTCTCTCTCTTTTAATTTATACTTATCTAAATTAACACCATTTTCAATCGTTACTATATCAACCATTTTTTCAATCCCGGGCATTTGAGAATTTAAAATCCTTTTTAAATGATTTGTTACTATAATTAACTTATCTATATTTTTCCACATTACATTTTTAGGATATTCAGTTAATGCCTCATATCTATGCAGTCTGCATACAATCTTTTTCTTCTCTGCAAGCTCTAATTTACTTCCATATATGACAAGTTCATCACACCATTCAAACCAGCATATATCTGCCCATCTCATTCCTTCATCAATTTGGGTATATTCTGTTACTATAATCTTTCTCGTCTCATACTCTGTTGAAAGGCATTCTATTATATCTCCGAGAAAGTTATCCATGCCATACTTTACAAAGAAGGCTACCCTTGGCCTACTTTCCTTTACTAAATCTCCATATTTAAGCTTTATATTTTCTATGATACTAGCTATATTGTCTTTTAAATCTTCATCTATACATACTTCCATGGAATCATTATAGTACCTTATAGCTTCATTACAATTACCTAGCTGCTCATACACATAACCTAGGTTATATAATATATCAAAGTTATTGTTATCAATGCCTAATCCTTTTAATAAAATACATCTAGCATCATCTATTTTTCCTTCCATAATAGCTATAACAGCCTTCATGGAATAAACATCTACATCATCATTTACTACATTTTCATACCCTTTTATAGCATCCTTTGCTTCATCAAGCCTGTTTTCGTTTATCAAACTCTCTATCATATTCTTTATTTTCTGCATTCTCTCATTTATGCTGTCTTCCATGTACTGCCCCTCCAATAACTCATTTATCAGTTAGCTCACATTTATAAATTTCATCCTTATAAACATCAATATATTTAACCATTGGCTCATATATCCATACCGCTTCTCTAAAATACTTAATTGAGTTTTGGACACTACCTCTATTTATATAATCATTTACAATATACATAAGCATAAAGAATCTATCTTCACTATTATTTACGGATTTATAAATAACTCTTGCCTTTTGAATATTATAAACTTGTGATACAAAATTGATTCCACGCTCAATATATAGCTTAAAAATATTATAATACTCACTGCTTACTTCATTTGTATTTTCTAATCTTTGAATTAGCATAATAGCTGCTACGGAAATATAAACTTTATTTCCTTGTACATCATTTGGCCTTATATTTTCGGTCATGAGGTATTCTTCAAATATACCTGTAAACTCTTCATATTTATCTATTAAATACTTAACTATAATACGAATCTTCAAGGTATCTATATCCCTAAATAGATAAAATATTGACCTTTTATCTTTTGAAATACTTTTAAATGCCCCTGCATAGAATGTTGGGATACAATTAAAGTTGGCTTTTTTAAAAAACTCATTTAATAATATGTCCTTTTGGTCATCACTACAAACTCTTATCTGGTTAAATAATCCATATAGTGAATCACATTGACTGAATTCCCTATACGCCTCTATTTTTTCGCTGTTTACGAGCTTGTCTATCTGATCCTCTAAATTAGCCAAAAAATAATCTTCTATTTTAGGATCAGTAATATGTTCATAATACTTTCTCAGCTTACTATAATCTTTTAGCATTAATAAAGCTCTTACGGTAACATCTGCCTTTTGAACTTCAGTTTCTATTCCTATGCAATATTCCATAGCTTTTATGGGGTCATCTTTTTCTATGTAATATTTTGCTACTCTAAAATAGACATTAGATTTTGACCTAGAATCTATATTATATAATGCAATTGCCCAGTCTTTTGATATACTAAGTTCTTCATATCTATTACAAAGATCAATATACTTCAAATAGTACTTAATTGCCTCATCCTTATTTTGAAGCTGCATTAAAGCCTCACCTGCAAAATAGTACAAATCAATATAATCAGGTCTAACCTTTATACCTTCTTTGCATATATCCACAGCTTCTATGAACTTATTATTAATAAGTGTAGATTTAGCGTAGGAACCATATACATATGATCTGCTGTATCTGATTTCTTGGCTCTTGCTTTTTAAAATTTCATAGGCCCTTCCAAACTCATCAAAGGCTTTTTCGCTATCTCCATGCATATCATAGCTTACTCCAAGCTGATATCTATAATATATATTTTCAGGAGTTTTTTCTAATTCACTCTTTATCAATGTAACTGTTCTATTAAACTTTTTTTCCATTAGCTGCCTATCATTTGATATATATCCAAAATGAGTTAATGAAGAATCAATATTTAAAAAAGGTCCTTTAAATTCAGGTTGATTATGTACTGCACCTTCATATTTAAATGTACCATCATTTTTAAACAATCTTGGTGACATATTGGACACGAATTGTTTTTCATCATTAGCGTCATTTAGGTTCTTAACTTGGAGGAATATTGTATTAAATTTATTTGGCTTTTTTGACTCCATTATCTTTATAAAAGATTCTATGTTATCAAGCCTTTCATCAGCATCTATTATAAATATCCATTCTCCCTTTGCATAAGATATGGATATATTTCTCATATTCGAAAAATGGTTATTCCATTTGTGGAAGTATACTTTTGATGTATACTCTTTTGCTACTTCTACAGTTTTATCCTTCGATCCAGTATCTATAATAATAAGTTCTGCCAACTTTCCCTTTAAAAGAGGCTTTATACTTTCAAGACATCTTCTTAAGTTCTTTTCCTCATCCTTTACCATCATACATATACTAATTCTATATGCATATTTCATACTTAACACCTCAATCTATACAATATTATCCTTCCAGTACTCTAAAAGAGGTTTTAGTTCATACTGCATAATATCTGAAAAGAGGTTAAAATCCTTCTCTTCAAATGCATCTAATGCCAATTTTAGCTTTTCGTTATATTCTACCAAATCAATATTTTTATTTTCAATTAATGCTGCCTTATTACTTAACTTATCTAAGGAGTCCACCAATTTAATAATTAAATCAAAATCCACGTCATTATTTTCAGTCATTGAATTAAGCTCATCACAATCTTTATTTATATTATCAATTAGCTCAATTACATCACTCATATATACCCCTCCAGTTACATTTATCTTATTGCTATTATTATTTACCAGTGCTAGTAATAATAATAGCAATAAAAGCCCTGGATAACCAGGGCTTTTAACCTTACTACCTTAAAAACTATCTTAATAATTGAAGTACTGCT
>DIRE01000010.1:0-10882 GCA_002426575.1 Clostridiaceae bacterium UBA5444
AGAAAGAAGAGGAGCTAGGTTTGTTACTGTTATGGTAGTGTTATACCCAAATGGTGACAAACCTAGCT
Organism: Clostridiaceae bacterium UBA5444; assembly: GCA_002426575.1. Taxonomy (GTDB): domain Bacteria; phylum Bacillota; class Clostridia; order Clostridiales; family Oxobacteraceae; genus UBA5444. The sequence goes on from DIRE01000010.1 coordinate 69, forward strand.
CCTCTTCTTTCTTGGGGTATATTCCCCATAAGCTTAAGAAGCTTCTCATTGTTTTTTTCACTGCTGGCATTTTCTTTTACTACAATCTCGTGAGTATTGCCCTCATCCATGGCTGCGAACCTTGCAGAATAGACTCCCGGTCTGCCTCCTAATGCATCCACTTCTAACCCTGAATCATCGGCAATAGTTGGCATTTTAGTAATCTTCATTATTTCATTTGCTTTTTTATAAGAATTCTCTTCAAAGGTATTGCCATCCTCTTCCACCTCTACATCAATATTTAAATCATCAATAGATATAATATTATAAGGTGTATTTTTTAATATATCTTTTATTTCTTTAATCTTATGCTCATTCCTCGATGCAATAACTAAATTATCCATCTATAGCTCTCCAATCCTTTTGCATCCTTCTCCTAATGCATTCTTCTGCTCTTTTATAAGCTCTCTTATTCCCTTTTCGCCAAGCTCTAGCAGTGTATTCATTTCATCTCTTGAAAATGGCCTTTCCTCTCCAGTTCCTTGTATTTCAACAAATTGTCCTTCTTCAGTCATAACAATATTCATGTCTACTTGAGCATTTGAATCCTCTTCATAACATAGGTCAAGTATTTCCTCATCCTTCATAACACCAACACTTATAGCAGCCACATAATCCCTTATTGGGTATTTCTCAAACCCTATTGTATTATCCAATTTATTTATGGCATCTACAAGAGCAATAAAAGCACCTGTAATTGATGCTGTCCTTGTTCCGCCATCAGCTTGTATTACATCACAATCTATCCAAATGGTTCTCTCTCCAAGAGCCTTTAAATCTACTATCGATCTTAATGCACGTCCAATAAGCCTTTGTATCTCAATGCTTCTCCCATCTACCTTACCCCTAGAGCTATCTCTTTGTTTCCTAGTTTGGGTTGATCCTGGCAGCATACCATATTCTGATGTAATCCATCCTTGACCAGCCCCTTTTAAAAATGGCGGCACCTTGTCATCAATTGATGCTGTACATATTACTTTGGTATTGCCTATCTCAATTAATACTGACCCTTCTGCATATATTGTAAAATTCCTTGTTATTTTTACAGGTCTCTTTTCGTCAAATCTTCTTTCGTCTACCCTGTTCATTTGTTTGCCTCCCTATTAGATAATTTCTATAAATTAGTATAAATCATATTACTTACAGCCTTTGTATTCCCTTATTCCATAATATTATACTATATTTTAAAACTGTTACAATTCAATTTTATATGGAATAAAAAATTTCATTCTCTAAAAGCTGCACATTTCTATTTAATATTTCATATTATTATATATGGTACTATTTTGATTTAATTATATTTATTAGGTGGTGATAGATTGCAGAGTATTAAAGAATATGCAACAATTAAAAACGATATAAAGGTACAAGATATTGCCAATAAATCAATGAATTATTCAAGGCTATGTATACTTTCTCTTTCCCTAATGTCTGGATTTGGACTTCCATGGAATTTTGACAAAGGGACAATTAGCAAATGGCTAAAACCTATTGATAATTTAGGAATTAAATATACCATTCCAGATAACATAACACTTATTAGGGCTATATACAAAAAAAGTGAGCCTAGATACTTAAATGCTTACAATGGAAATCAAAAAGATTTTCATAATTTTTTGTGGGATGATTCTAATTTTGAAAAAACTATAACCCCACATTCTCAGGCTTTTTTGATTATGAATGAAATAATGCTTGCAAAGTATCTTTATAATAATTTAGATAATATAGATAGCCAAAATAATTCATCCAAGGTTATTAATAATATTATAGATAATAAGGTTGCAGCTATATTCCTTGCCAATTCTGCTATCATACAAGGAGAGTTTTTATCAAATTACCTAAGAAACAGCGATGGCCTTTTTATTGTAAAAAATGATCTAACAGAAAATCCTTATGGAGAGCCTTATCTTCAAGATGGAGATACTCCCCCTATTGTTTCTGATCAGGCATTTGTATTAAAGGCTTTTTGTTATATTTCACAAGCAATTGACAATAAATCATTTCCTATTCATAAAGGTGATGAGATTTCGTCTAAATTTAAAAGGTATTCCAAGCAAATATATGAAATGTTTTTAAATTCAAAAGATGAAATTTTAAATTGCAAAACAAGAGACTTAACTAATGTTTTATCAGCATGTATACAATTTTATTTAACAGAAAAGGCAAATAGAGAGTATGTTTTAGAATTTATAACTATTTTAGCTTTAGAGTTAGAATCTAGGGTAGATATGTCTGGTAATGTTGCTCGATTTTCTGACCAGCCCCATCTTACCTCAAGCTCCTCTTGCTTTAATTCAATTAAAGCTTTAATTGAGGCGTATAATACTACGGGCATATATAAATTTCTTGATTGTGCAGGTATTATATATAAAAGATTAGATCTTTTGTGGAATCCTTCTTGCAGTCTATATTCTCTTGATAATGATGAAAAGTATGAATATACATGCAGGGATATTGGCTCCGTACTCGCTGGATTAAACTATGTAAGGCTGTTTGGAAGTGATGATTTAAAAAATGATTCAGAAAGAAAAATGATTTCATTTTTCAAAAGCGCAATAGAATCATCAGAAATAATTCCAATTAATATGGATAAGCTTGTTTCAAATAGCTGTAAAAAAAATAAAACGCCTAGTATTATATTATATAAAGATGTTACTAACCCAGCAGATGAGGAACACTTAAGTCCACTGCCTAAGCCGCCAGTATTCTTTAAAAAGTTCACCTATAAACCAAAGAAATCTAAATACAGCATAAATGGTAAAAGCTTTTACTCTGATTATGGCCTTTTTACCTCTTATGAGCTTATAAATGTAATTACTCCCGACCATTACAAACCTTTCCTATAATAAAAATACTTTATATGCATAGAATATAAAATAGATTAACTTTCACTATTTAAAGCATCTTTAAATATTTATGCTCAATGCCTAATGCCTAACATACCAAATCAATATTTTTTAAATATAAATGTATTATAATAATTTGCTTGAATAAAGGATGCTGATAATTAATGACAAATATAAACTGCTCTGCAGACTGTGTTTATGAAAATAACGGTAAATGTACACTAAACCATATAAGCATCTCATCAAGTTTTACAGGTTTAGGGGCAGATTGTGCATATTTTGAGCCTAAAGAAAAAAATATCAAGAAAGATGAAGATTAATTCATCTTTCTTGATATTTTGGGCTATGTTTTAGTACAGTGTTGATTTCAGGGTATGTTGATTTGACTTACGCAGCGACTTAAATGCCTATTTTTATCCACTTTATTTATTTTAGAAAAAATAGGCATTTGGGAGTAGCGGAAGTCAATCAACATACCCGATTTAAAAATCAACAGTTACTTAAAACATAGCCTTATTTCATTTATTGTCTGCTATATAAGCATTATTGAAATAAACAACCCCTAAAGGTGATTTGAAAACCTCTTTCACTTCAGGTTTAATTACCATTGTATTTGTATATGAGAAAATAGGCATTACTAACATATCATCCATTAACGCCTTTTCAGCTGAATGAAGAATAGCCATTCTTTTTATCGGATCTAGCTCCACTTTAGCATCATCAATTAATTCATTAAGTAAATTATTATTATATTTTAACTCTCCTGACTTTATATAATCAAAAAAGGTCATTGGATCTATATAGTCACCAATCCATCCCTGACGTATTATATCATAATCTCCTTTGTCTTTTATATTTTGCAGCCCAGCTAAATCTACGGCCTTAAGCGAAATATTTATATTTAAGTTTCTCTGCCACATTAATTGAATTGCTTGTGCTATATCCTTGTGGATGCCTGAATTATTATATATAAGGGTAACTGCAGGAAATCCTTCCCCATTAGGATACCCTGCTTCACTTAATAGCTTCCTTGCCTCATCTAATTGACCTTCTGGTTTAAAAAAACTACCACCAGATTCTCTAAAATCAGCGTTTATGTTAGCATCAGGTATCCCTGTAGGTATAAAAGCAATTGCAGGAGATGATTCATTTTTAAGCACACTATTTATTATTGCAGTTCTATCAATAGCATAGTTTAATGCCTTCCTTACTCTTTTATCGTCAAGAGGTTTTTTATTATTGTTAAATGTATAAAAATACACTCCTAAATATGGACTTTTAGCTAAACTATTTTCCCCTTTTAATTTCGGTATCTCAGATGCTGGAGGTGATTCAATTATATCTAAATCCCCTTCTTCCCACTTAGCAAAATATATTTCTGGATCTTCTACCATTTTAAATACCAGCTTATTTAGCCTTACATTATCTTTATCATAATAGTTTTCATTTTTAACAAACTCTATAGAGTCATTAGCTCTCCATAATACCATTTTAAATGGCCCGTTTCCTATATAAGTCAATGAATTTTTAGCCCAATTTCCATTGTGCTCATTTATAATATCCTCTCTAACAGGCATATATATAGGCGAAGATAAAGCCTCTAAAAAGTATGCAGTAGGGCACTCTAGCACTACTTCTAATGTTTTTTCATCTATTGCTAAAACTCCTACACTGCTAGCATCACAGGTTTTGTTATTGTAGCCTTCTGCGTTTTTAATACAATAAAGTTCATATGCACATTTAGATTGTGTATCAGGATTTAATACTCTTTTCCAAGCATATTCAAAATCATATGCTGTAACTGGTTTTCCATCAGACCATTTTGCGTCCCTTAGTTTAAATGTATACTTTACATCAGAATCCTTAGTATAAGATAATGCAATCCCAGGTATTGCTTTACTATTTTTATCAAGCTTCATAAGGCCTTCAAAATTAGCTGCTATAACGTTTGCCCCCTTCTCTCCCATGCTCAAAGCAGGGTCTATTATTTTAGGATCTGCACCAAGGTTATAGGTTAAAGACTTTTCTGTATCTAAACCCCTCCTACATCCTACACTTGCCATAATTATTATAGTAAATAAAAAAAATAAAAATATGTATTTAGCCCATTTATTAAACATTTATAATCACCAACCTAAATAAATAATAGGAGATGGTTTTAGCCACCCCCTATTATCTATTCCACATTAAGGTAATTTTTATACAGCATTGTAAAATATTAAATTAGCTGCTTTTTATAACCTACGGCTGCATTACATCTTTGAAAGTTCATCTTTTAAAATCTTGTTGGCCATACTTGGGTTGGCCTTGCCTTTTGATGCCTTCATTACTTGACCAACTAAAAAGCCTATAGCTCTATCCTTTCCATTCTTTATGTCTGCTACTGACTGTGGATTTTCTGATAGAACCTTAATTACTACATCTTTTATGAAGTCTTCGTCATTATTTTGCACAAGCCCTTTTTCTTTAACAATAGCATTTGGAGACTTTCCTGTTTCAAACATCTCAGCAAATACCTTCTTTGCTATTGTTCCGCTTATTGTACCAGATATAATAAGCTTTATAAGCTCACCAAGGTCTTTAGGGGTTACCAATATATCTTTAATATCCTTTTGGCTTTCATTCATAAGCCTAAGCATTTCGCCCATAACCCAGTTGCTTGCAGCTTTTGGATCCTTGCACTCACCTACACATTTTTCATAGAAAATTGATAACATTTTATTAGATGTTAGTATGGCTGCATCATATTCTAGCAGAGAATATTCTTTTTTAAATCTTTCCTTTTTAGCATCTGGCATCTCTGGAAGAGCGCTTTTTATTTTATCTATCCACTCATCATCAATACTTAAAGTTACAAGATCAGGTTCCGGGAAATATCTATAATCATGAGCCTTTTCTTTGCTTCTCATAGTAATTGTTGAAGAGGTTGTCTCATCCCATCTTCTAGTTTCTTGAGCTATCCTCCCTCCCTTATTTTCAAGTTCAATGTGCCTTAATCTTTCATAATCTAACGCCTTTTCAACTGCTTTAAAAGAGTTCATATTTTTAACTTCGCTTTTTACCCCAAATTCCTCCTGACCCTTTGGTCTTATGGATATATTAGCATCACACCTTAGAGAGCCTTCCTCCATCTTACAATCTGAAACCTCTATATATTGAAGTATGCTCTTTAATTTTTCAAGGTAAAGCCTTGCCTCTTCAGGAGTCCTAATATCAGGCTTTGTTACTATCTCAATTAGTGGAACCCCGGTTCTGTTATAATCAACATATGTTCCACTTGGGGCGTGAATAAGCTTTCCCGCGTCTTCCTCTATATGGATTCTTTCAATTCCTATTTTTTTTATTTTACCGTCACTTGTTTCTATCTCTATATATCCTTCCCTACAAATAGGAAATTCATCTTGAGTTATCTGATAGTTTTTAGGGCAATCTGGATAAAAATAATTCTTTCTTGCAGTATTTGTAACTTTCGTTATACTGCAGTTTGTTGCAAGCCCAGCTGCTATAGCATACTCAACCACTTTTTTATTTAATTTTGGCAGGCTTCCGGGAAGGCCAAGACATACGGGGCAGCAGTGTGTATTTACCTCTCCCCCGAATTCAGTTGTACAGCCACAATATATTTTTGTTTTAGTTGAAAGCTCTGCATGAACTTCAAGTCCTATTATTGTTTCATATTCACAATTCATATCTTCACTCCCCCACCTTTGGATTAAGATTATGCCAATTTGTATTCTTCTGATATGCATACCCTACTTTTAATAACTTTTCTTCCTCAAAATAGTTACCAATAAGTTGTAACCCTATTGGAAGGCCATTACTGAATCCGCAAGGTATAGACATTGCACAAACCCCTGCAATATTAATTGGTACTGTACAAACATCCAGCATATACATGGACATTGGGTCGTCAATTTTTTCTCCTATCTTAAATGGAGTAGTAGGTGAAACTGGGGATACAAGGCAGTCGCATTTTTTAAATGCATTCTCAAAATCTTTTTTAACCAAACTTCTCACTTTAAGGGCTTTATTGTAGTATGCATCGTAATAACCTGAAGACAGGGTGTATGTACCAAGCATTATCCTTCTTTTAACCTCATCTCCGAACCCTTCACTTCTTGACTTTATATATAAATCTATTGAATCATCATAGTTTTTAGATCTGTATCCATATCTTATTCCATCATACCTTGCAAGGTTAGAGCTTGCCTCTGCACTTGATAAAATATAATATACTGCTAAGGCATATTCCGTATAAGGCATATCAACTTCAATAGCCTCAGCTCCCATGCTTTTTAGAAGCTCTATGGAATCTAAAACTGACTTCTTTACATCATCATCTATTCCTTCTCCAAAATACTGCACCGGAATTCCTATCTTCATGCCTCTTATATCTTCAGATAGACTTTTAGTATAATCAGGTGTCTTTATATTATAGGATGTAGAATCTTTATAATCCCTTCCTGCAATACTATTTAGCACTAAAGCCATATCCTCTACATCTTTAGTAAATGCTCCTATCTGATCTAGTGATGATGCAAAAGCTATAAGGCCATACCTTGATACACGTCCATATGTAGGCTTTATTCCAACAAGATTGCAATAGGATGCAGGCTGTCTTATGGAGCCACCAGTATCAGAGCCTAATGAAAAAGCTGCCTCACCTGCAGCCACAGAAGCAGCTGAACCACCGCTTGATCCTCCTGGAACCCTATCTAAATCCCAAGGGTTTCTTACTTTTTTAAATGCAGAATTCTCATTAGAAGATCCCATGGCAAACTCATCCATATTGGCTTTACCAAGCATAATTGCTCCTGAATTATTTAACCTTTCAACCACTGTTGCATCATATGGTGGTACATAGTTTTCAAGCATCAAAGAAGCACAAGTTGTTTTTACATTCTTTGTGCTTATATTATCTTTTATTGCACATGGAATACCTGCAAGGCCTTGTAAATCTTCTCCTAAGCTTATTTTTTTATCAATCACCGCTGCTTTATCAACTGCGTTGTCAAAATCCTTCTCTAGGTAAGCTCCTACCTTCCCATCAACCTTTTCTATTCTATCAATATATGCTTTAACAACTTGAGCAGCAGATATCTCCTTTTTTTGTAGCTTGTCTTTAATCTCATGGGCTTTCATATTATATATATCCACGCATTAATCACTCCTATCCTTCAATTACTGTAGGTACTTTAAAATAGCCTTCTTCTTTTTCAGGTGCATTTAAAAGAACATTTTCTCTATCTAGAGAATCCTTAATATCATCTTCTCTAAAATCATTTTCAATGTAAATAGGGTTTACCAATGCTTCTACATCTTCAGTATCTAGTTCATTAAGCTTATTTACATACCCTACTATACTGCTTAAATCCTTAGTAAACTTCTCTATTTCATCTTCTTTAAATTCAAGCCTTGAAAGTTGTGCAACATACTTTACATCATCCGCACTTATTCCCATTACTTTACCACCTTTCTTCTATAAATCTATTTACCTTTAGTTTGAAATACAGTTTCCCATATCCTATTTTAACATAAATAAATTATACAATTATAAGCTGTCTATATCAAATCATTTAATTGAAATAGTATCTGCCTTCTCCCAATATACATTTCCTTCAATAGGTATTTTGTAATTATGAATATAAAATACCTTTATCTCTCCTAAAGGCTTAAGACTTTTTAATTTAATTGCTGTACTTATATCTTCTCTACTGCCCACGTCAATTCCTATCTCCTTTTCATTTTTCCCGAGCTTTGAGTATTTATAATTCTTTGTATTAACACCTTTTGGAAATGCTACAAGGCATTCACCCATGTCTGACTTTTTATATTTATTATCTGATGGTTCAATGCTTATATATTTAGGATCATATCTTATTACAAGGGCATCCCCTGATCCATCTAACTTTAGCCTGCTGGAAGGCTCATTCCACTTTACATCTATATTTAATAAAAATATATCTTCTCCCGTCTTATTGGCTGTAACCTCCATATTTATATCATCCTCAGTACTCTCATATGAAGCTAAATTATAGAATATATAAAAAGATAAAAAACCCATAAATATTATTTCAGCTATTACAAAATATAATACATATTGCCTACGAAATTTAAATAGTAAAATAAAAATACATATACAGGTGATAATTAATATAAAAATAGGCAAAAGCATACACTATTCCTCCTAAAATACCCTTACATAAAAGCATTAACCATATATATAACTTTTATTCCATTTACCACCTTGGAAATACTGATTACTCTAATATAATATAAAGTTTATTATATGCTGCAGCCTTAATATTGTATTCATATTTGAAATCATATATGTGTTGCTGTATATTATATATGGTTAGTGATAATACTTAAATATTATTTAGGCTGTGTTTTATTACAATGTTTATTTCGGGATATGTTGACTTTACTTTTGCAGCTACTTAAATGCCTATTTTTATCAACTTCTTCTACTTCGAGAAAAATAGGCATTTTGGAGCAGCAAAAGTCAATCAACATATCCGGTTTAAAAATCAACAGTTATTTATAAAACATAGCGCAACTTAGAAGGGGAAAAGTTATGAATCAAGATGCTAGACATGTTCTAAAAAAATATTATGGTTATGAATACTTTAGAGCTGGCCAGGAGGATATAATAAATAGCATATTGCAAAAGAAAGATACACTTGCAATAATGCCTACGGGAGCAGGTAAATCCATTTGCTTTCAGATACCTGCGCTTTTATTTAGCGGATTAACTTTAGTTATATCACCACTTATATCCCTTATGAAAGATCAGGTGGATACATTAGATAATCTTGGGATACCAGCAGCTTTTATAAATAGCACCCTTAGTATCCATGAAGCTAATCAAAGGATTTGTGATGCTTCTGAAGGCAAAATAAAGATCTTATATATAGCTCCTGAAAGACTTGCCTCAGAAGACTTTTGTGCATCTATAAAGGATCTAAACATCTCTTTTATAGCTATAGATGAGGCTCACTGTGTATCTCAATGGGGGCATGATTTTAGACCAAGTTATAGTCTAATAGGAAAACTTATAAAAAAGTTTACCATAAAGCCTGTAGTTGCAGCCTTTACTGCCACAGCCACTGAAGAGGTTGCCCATGATATAGTAGATACTTTATACTTACAAGATGCCAAAGTATTTATTACAGGGTTTGATAGAGAAAACTTGTTTTTTTCGGTTATAAAAGATCAAAATAAAATGGATTTTATTAAAAGCTATATTGAAAATAATAAAACTGATTCTGGAATCATTTATGCAGCTACACGGAAAGAAGTTGAATCAATTTTTGATATGCTTCATAAAAATGGATATAGCGCAGGTAAATACCATGCTGGATTAAGCGATGAGGAAAGAGAGAAAACACAAGAGGCATTTTTGTATGATGATATAAAAATAATGGTTGCTACAAATGCATTTGGAATGGGAATTGATAAATCTAATATAAGATATTGTATACATAATAATATGACTAAAAACATGGAAAGTTATTATCAAGAGGCTGGAAGGGCTGGAAGAGACGGAGAGCCCTCTGAATGTATATTGTTATTTAGCCCGCAAGATATAATGCTGCAAAGATTTTTAATTGACAAAACCACTGTATCTCACGAGAGAAAACTAAACGAGTATAAAAGGCTTCAATCCATGGTAGATTATTGTCATACTACAAGATGCCTTCGAAAATATATATTGGAATACTTTGGGGAAGAGAATGTACCAGATGAATGTAATAACTGCAGTAATTGCAAAGATGATGATTTTGAACTTTCTGATGTTACAATAGAAGCACAAAAGATATTTTCATGTGTGCTTCGTGTAAAGGAAAGATACGGAACATCCCTTATTGCAGATGTATTAAAGGGCTCAAAGAATAAAAAAGTACTTCAACTTGGTTTTGACAACCT
>DIRE01000010.1:11060-14595 GCA_002426575.1 Clostridiaceae bacterium UBA5444
GTATTTTAAAACAATATACTGTAAAAGAAATTAAGGATTTAATAAACCTATTTATAGCAGAAGAGTATTTATGTTTAACCACCAGCGAGTTTCCCGTTGTAAGATTAACAGCTAAAGCTGTGCCAGTACTTAAAGGTAAAGAAAAAGTTTATCAAAAAACTTTGAAGAAAAAGGAACAAATTAAAGAAGATGATCCCCTATTTGAAATGCTTCGCTCTTTAAGAAGGGATATTTCTGATAAGGAAAAAGTACCTCCTTATATTATATTTTCAGATAGTACCTTAAGGGAAATGTGTAAAGTATGTCCAACAGATGAAAAATCATTTTTATCTATTAAGGGAGTTGGAGAATATAAGTTTGAAAAATACGGCGATCAGTTTATGGATTTGATTAATAAATACGTGGACGATACTGGAAAAAAACCTAATAGTATTTCTAATACTATTAGGCCTAATATAGACAGCCCAGATAAATTGCCAAGCCATTTAGTTACATTAAATATGTATAAAGAAGGACTAGGTTTAAATGAAATAGCTTCTAGCAGGGAGCTTAAGATTCAAACTATACAAGATCACCTTATAAGGTGTAGCCTAGAGGGTTATGACGTAAGCTTAGATCTATTTATTCCTAAGGAGTATGAAGAAGAAATACATCAAAAGATAAGAGAGATTGGAACAGAGAAGCTAAAACCCCTAAAAGACGCACTTCCTGACGAAGTAGATTATATGGCAATTAAAGCTGCCATATGCAAATATAGATAATTATAAAAAAGGTTAGCATATGTATGTGATATGCTAACCTTTTTATGCCTATACTAATATAAATATTTATATTCCTTCAGCATCCTTCATCATGGTCTTTACTTTCATAAGCCTTGTAAGGCTTCCTCTCTCATTTTCGTCAAGCTTCATTGTTATATATTTTATGGTCTCTTCAAGCTGAGGTATCATAAAATATTCAAGAGCATTAACCCTTCTTCTTGTCTTTTGAATCTCATCAGCCATTAGCTGACATGCCTTTTCAGCCTCTGCAAGCTCTAAAAGGCTTGGAAGTACATCATATAGCTTCTTTATAGCCTCATCAAGCTCACCAGATGTTTGAGCATAGCCATAAGGCGTACTTAAATTTCCTTCCCTTACAAATTTCATTACAGGTACATTTACGCTCATTATATTTTTTTTTGATACATCAAGGCTTATACTTTCTGGAGGAATCATTATAGCCTCAGAAAGCATCTCAGGGCCCATTACAGCCTTTGCCATCATAAACTGATTTAAAGATTCAGTAAACTCTTGTTCAACCTTAATTCTAAGATCATTATTTTTCTTTACAAGGTCAATGAACTTTTTCATAAGCTCATCTTGCTTATCTTTTAATAGTTTATGTCCTCTAGTTGCAACTTTAAGCCTTTTTTTAAGGCTAGTAAGCTCCATTCTTGTTGGATTAACATTGAGTCTCATATCTATTCATCACCTTTTTCTGGAAGGTATTTATCTAGGTATTCCTCTCTTATTCTCTTGAGTTCTGATTTAGGAAGTATGGATAAAAGATCCCATCCAATATTCAAGGTTTCTTCTATGGTTCTGTTCTCATATTCCCCTTGGGCAACATACCTTTTTTCAAACTCCTCCGCAAACTTTGCGTAAAGTTTATCCGTATCAGAAAGAGCCGATTCACCAAGTATTACTGCAAGCTCTTTTGCTTGTTTTCCTTGTGCATAAGCAGCAAACAACTGGTTCATTGTATCTGCATGATCCTCTCTTGTCTTCCCTTTTCCAATTCCCTTATCCTTAAGCCTTGAAAGAGAAGGAAGTACGTCAATTGGAGGAAATACACCTCTCCTATATAGTTCCCTGCTTAAAATTATCTGACCTTCAGTTATATATCCTGTAAGGTCTGGTATTGGATGTGTTTTATCATCCTCAGGCATTGTAAGAATTGGTATTTGGGTTATTGAGCCCTCTCTGCCTCTTATCCTTCCAGCCCTTTCATATATTGTGGAAAGGTCTGTATACAAATAACCTGGATATCCTCTTCTTCCTGGTACTTCCTTTCTTGCAGCAGATACTTCTCTAAGAGCCTCAGCATAGTTTGTCATATCAGTAAGTATAACAAGAACATGCATACCTTTTTCATAGGCTAAGTGTTCTGCACATGTTAATGCCATTCTTGGAGTTGCTATTCTCTCTACTACAGGGTCATTTGCAAGGTTCATAAATAAAACAGCCCTGTCTATTGCACCCGTCTTTTTAAAGTCCTCTATAAAGAAGTTAGCTTCTTCGAAGGTTATTCCCATGGCTGCAAACACAACTGCGAATTTGCTTTCAGCAGAAATAACCTTTGCCTGTCTTGCAATCTGTGCTGCAAGTTTTGCATGAGGAAGACCTGATGCAGAAAATATAGGGAGCTTTTGCCCTCTTACAAGAGTGTTTAAGCCATCTATAGCAGATATTCCAGTTTGTATGAACTCTGATGGATAGTCCCTTGCCACAGGGTTAATAGGTTCTCCTGATATATCAACTCTTTTTTCAGGTATTATTTTAGGTCCGCCATCTATTGGGTTTCCTAGTCCATCAAATACTCTTCCAAGCATATCTATAGAAACTCCAAGCTCTAGCGTTCTGCCTAAAAACCTTACCTTACTTTTCTCAAGGTTGATTCCTGAGGAACTTTCAAACAGCTGAACTACTGCCTTATCTTGATTTACTTCAAGAACTCTTCCACGTCTTATCTCTCCTGTTTGTGTCTCAATTTCAACAAGCTCGTCAAATGTAACACCTGATACATTATCAACAAGCATAATAGGTCCTGCAACCTCTTTTATGGTTTTATATTCCTTAAGCATCCATCTTACCTCCCTCTATAAGATCATTCATTTCTTCTTCAAGGGATTTATATATATCATCAATCTTTGATATTTCGCTTTCCTTTATATACTTTGCCCTTGCAATATTCTCTCTTATAGGCATGGAAGCTATCTTGCTTAAATAAACTCCTTCATCAAGTGCCTTTCTTCCTAGATCATAAAAACCTAGAACAAGTCTTAGCATTTTATATTGCTTTTCAAGAGATGTATATGTGTCAACCTCATGGAATGCTACTTGGTGGAGATAATCTTCTCTCAAAGACTTTGCAGCTTCAAGAGTCAGCCTATCTTTTTCAGATAATGAATCTATTCCAACAAGTCTTACTATTTCTTGAAGCTCATCCTCTTCTTGAAGTATACCCATTGCCTCTCTGTTCATGCCTTTCCATCCTGTAAATCCTCTGCTCTCAATTATATCCGTAATCTTATCAAGGTATAGAGAATAACTAAGCAGCCAATTTATTGCTGGGAAGTGCCTCTTATATGCCAGGTTTGAGTCAAGTCCCCAGAAAACCTTTACAACCTTTAAGGTAGCTTGAGTTACAGGTTCTGAAAGGTCTCCTCCTGGAGGAGATACTGCACCTATAATTGTCAATGTACCAATTCTTCCATTACTCCCTAAGCATGAAAATTTACCAGCTCTTTCATAAAACTCTGCAAGCCTTGATG
>DIRE01000010.1:14780-39863 GCA_002426575.1 Clostridiaceae bacterium UBA5444
TCCTCAAGACGTCCTGACATTTCACGCAAAGCCTCAGCCCATCTTGATGTTGAGTCAGCCATAACAGCAACTGAATATCCCATATCTTTAAAATACTCTGCTATTGTAATTCCAGTATAAATTGATGCTTCACGTGCTGCAACAGGCATGTTAGAAGTATTAGCAATAAGTACCGTCCTCTTCATCAAAGGTTCTCCTGATTTTGGATCTTTAAGCTGTGGGAATTCCATCAAAACATCTGTCATCTCGTTGCCACGCTCGCCGCAGCCTATATAAACAACAATCTCAGCGTCAGCCCATTTTGCAAGTTGGTGCTGTACTACTGTTTTTCCACTTCCAAAAGGTCCTGGAATACATGATGTTCCACCCTTTGCTACTGGAAAGAATGTATCAATTATTCTTTGCCCTGTAATCATTGGTTCATCAGGAATAAGCTTGCTTTTATAAGGTCTTTCTTTTCTTACAGGCCATTTTTGCATCATGGTTATATTCCGTACTGTTCCATCCTTTGCTAAAACCTTTGCAATAGTATCAATTATAGTAAATTTGCCTTCATGTATTTCAGTTATTTCACCCTCAACACCTGGGGGAAGCATTATCCTGTGTTCTACAACCGGAGTCTCCTGTACAGTTCCTATTATATCTCCTTCATATAAGTAGTCACCCTTGTTTCTAACAGGTTTAAAGTCCCATTTTTTCTCTCTATTTAAAGAATAAACATCTACTCCTCTGGTAATAAATGCTCCTGCTTTCTTTTCTATCTCATCAAGCGGCCTTTGTATTCCGTCAAAAATTCCTTCAATTAGCCCAGGCCCTAATTCTACGCTTAGTGGCTCTCCAGTGGTTACAACTTCTTCACCAGGTCCTAGCCCTGATGTTTCCTCATATACCTGTATGGAAGCCCTATCGTCTCTCATTTCAATTATCTCACCTATAAGTTTTCTTTTTCCGACTCTTACAACGTCATACATTTTTGCATGTTCCATTCCCTCTGCAACAACTAAAGGTCCGGAAACTTTTATAACTCTTCCATAATTCAAGCTATCAACCTTCTTTCTTAGATAAAATATCAATTCCGACAGCTTTTTCCACATTCTCTTGTATCTTGCTTAAAGCTATTCCAAGGCTTCCTTCTTTACCAGGTATCAGTATTATTGCTGGTAATACTTCATTTTTATACCTTTCAATAGTTTCTCCTATGTCTTTGGCTAAAGTTTCAGTTACAAATATTAAACCATAACCTTGCCTTGCCATGGTATCAACCGCCTTCATAGCATCTTCAGGGCTTTCTGCCGCCAAAATATCTATCCCAAGGGCAAGGAAGGCATATACTTCATCTTTTTCACCAACAGCACCTATTTTATACATATGCCTCACGCAGCCTTTCCCTTATAATATCAGAGTTAACTTTATTTTTTTTACCTGTTAATATTATTCTAATTGATTTAATCTCATTTTCTACAGCAAAAATATATGCAATAATTATTTCAGGGCCCATATTAATGTATTTTGCTTTTCTAAGATAATCTATTATAAAATTGTCCCCAAACTTTTCTATATGTCCTAGGTTAAGAGTTTTTAAATACTCTCCTATACCATCTTTAGCCCACTTATAATAAGGGGTATAAACTAACTTTTCTCCAAACTTTTCTAAAGGCTCATTCAAGAAACTTTCAAACATATCAAAGCCAATGTAGCCTCCAACTAAAAAAAACTTTCTGTAATAGTCTGAATCCTTATTTTGTGATCTCATTCTGACATATGACTTAATGTTTGTTACATCAATATAGGTTTTTACAAACTCATTTAGGTATTCAATTTTGCTTTCTTCTGCAATATCAATCATATACCCAAATGTTCCCTCATCAACTGCTAAATCAATATACTGTGGATTATGAGTCTCTTCATAATCTTCGCTCGCTTTTATTGCTGCATCTTTTAATATATCAGGCATTTCCTTAAAGTTTTTATCCTTTATCATTGTGCCTAAGCTGCGAGCAGGTATTGTGCCAGCCTCAATAAGTATATCTGATACATCAGTATTTAGTATGTTTCCTTTTATTATGCTTTTAATGTTATGGCCATCATATCTTGCGGCTGGTAAATCAACCACACTTTTAAGTGGAGTTATTCTATACATATCCTTATATAAATCCTCTAAAGCCATTTTTAATCCTTCCTCATATGAAGGCATGGAAACATAAGAGGCATATCTAGAGTCCTGAAGCATCCTTATACATTCAGAAAAATCCTTTGCATCTGCTAATGCTTCGAATTTTGAGCTGTCTATTAGTTTATTTTCAAGAGCTCTTATTGTACCAGAACTTTGAGCAAAAATAGTATTGTCCAATTAAAATCCCTCCTTATGAGGATACCCTGCAAATCCATTTTGCAGAGCTTACCTAAGTTTACCTGTTATCGAATATAATGCCTGCAACTTCAGTATCAAGCCTATCTCTTAGGGACATAATAACAGAATCTATAGTGCAATTAATTTCAATGCCACCTCTTCTTAGAATAAATCCTGAGGAGATAATATTTTCATCTTCTTTAACTTTTAACTGTCCCTTTTTATTTACAGATAAAAGGTATTCATTAACCTCATCTATCATATTAGGTTCTATTCTGCTTGTATCTGGTTTAGATATAAGTATTTCTTCATCACCTGTTTCAACATTATTCAATAACAGGCTCTTAATAAAGTGAGTATACTCATATTTACCCATACTCGATATTTTATATGAAGCTCTATCAAATACCATATCTATAACCTCTTGTTTTACGGCAAGCTCTTTATTTCTTGCATTAAGCTCAGATGCGGCTATTATCCTATCCTTTTTATCATTTCCTTCTTTTAAAGCCTTAATCTTTTCATCTTCAATAATCTTTAAGGCTTTTTCTTTAGCTTGGCTTTCAATGCTTTTAGCTTTTTCTTTGGCATCACTATTAATGCCTTCAGCCTTTTCTTTTGCTTCACTTATTATCCTGTCTTTTAATTTATCTATGCCAGCCATCTTCGCCACTCCCTTATATTTTAATAACACTTAGGAAAGCATAAATAAAAACCTTCCTAATATAACCTGTTTATAGTGCTCTTTATAAAGGTATTTTAACAACCATAATTACAGACATTATAAGAGAAATAACGGCATAGGTTTCAACCATTACTGCATATATAACACCGTTGAAGAACTTCTCAGGCTTTTTAGCTACAACCTGTATACCTGCAGCTGCAACTTTCCCCTGATAAATTGCTGATCTATAGCCAACAAATGCAACAGGTAAAGAAGCCATTAAAAACAAAAATCCTTGCATAAGTGTTAAGGGCGCTATACCTTGTGGTGCGAAAAGTCCTATTCTCTGAAGTATAATAAGCCCTGTTATAAATCCATAGAATCCCTGTGTTCCTGGTAGTACCTGTAATATCAATGTTTTACCAAACTTCTCTGGTTCCTCTGAAATTAAACCTGAGGCAACTTCTCCAACAAGCCCAACTCCTTTTGATGAGCCTATTCCAGGCAATAGAGCTGCTAATCCAGCTCCAAGCATTGCAAGTATTGGACCACCATTGTCTCTAAAGAATTCAAAAAATAAACTTGTTTTATCCATGTTAATTTCCTCCCTTATTTTTGCATATCTAACTTTATAAATTCTGTGCTATATGTCAAAGGCTTAAACCCAACGCCTCCACCTTCGAAAAACTTACCAAAAAACTCAAGATACTGTAATCTACATGTATGAACAAATGCCCCTAATCCTCCTATTAGGAAGTTAAAAGTGTGACCTACAACAAATATAATAGCCCCAAATATTATGGCGCCAACACTTTTGCCAAGCATACCAATAATCAGGTTAAAGGACCATCCAATCAACCCTGATGAAAGTCCTAATGCTAATAGCCTTGAATAAGACAATGCATCACCAAGGTATGATGTTACACCATATAGCCCATAAAGCCCTCCAAAGAACTTACCTGCAATTGACTTACTTTCTCTTCCCTGTGTTGCAAGAAGCCCTAAAGCACCTATTATAGAAATAATCTCTGCAGGTTTTCCGCCTCCAAGGAGCAGCCATATAAGTCCTGATAGCAGTGCATACCAGAAAAATACATCATATACAGCATCTAATACTTTCCCTGATTTAATCAAACTATATGCTTTTATTCCTAGGCCAAAATAAATATGAATAAGCCCCATAATAATTGATACACCCAGTACCTCCATTGTATTATCTAGAGGTGCTACCCATAAGGGCTTCATTGGTATTATCCCGCCAAAGAAACTTCCATATAATAGGCCAAACACTATTGTAGGGAAGCTGCAATATAGTATAAGTTTAGCCATCTTTTTCGCATTTTCTTTAAGATCCATAAATTTAAGCATAACAACTGATATAGCAATCATCATAAGGCCATATCCAGCATCCGCCATCATCATTCCAAAAAACACCATAAAGAATGGCATTAAAAGGGGTGTCGGGTCTAGCTCTGTTGGAAGCGGCAAACTGTAAAGACCAGTTATTATCTCAAAAGGTTCAACAAGAGCATTATTTTTTAATTTAACTGGAGGCATATCCTCGTCAGATGGTTCTTCTATCTCTATAAAAATATCTCTAAACCTTTTGACTAATATACCTTCCATACGCTCTCCCTTATCTTCAGGTACCCATCCTTCAAGTATGAATGTTTTTTCAGTCCTTAAAAGGTTGGACTTTGCCCTCTCCTTTTCTAACTTTGAATTTACATAATCATAAGCTTTTTCTACATCATCAATTCTCAAAGAAAGCTCTTTCCCCTTTTGCATTAAGGCCTCATATTCACCATCAAGCTTATCTATATTTTCCTTCAGGCTTTGAATACGATCTTTTGGCTTAATATCAAAATCAAGGGTAGACTTTGAAAATCCATATCTTTTTAGTATATCTGAAACATTATCAATATCGTCATTGTGATAGATAAGTAAAAAGTTAATATTCTGGTGCTTTTTTGAGATAATCTCAATATATGCATCATCAACTTCATTGCTTAAATCCTCATATAACTGATTCTCATACTTCATACTAACTGCTCCAATAAAATATGAAACGCTCTTTAATTCATTGAGGTTTTTGCTGCTTACATCAAGATTTAACCATTCATCATATTGTTCAATAGATGAAATTGTTTTTGCCTTTATACTTTTAATTTCATTTAGCCTAAACTCAATATCTTTGCACTGATTATAAAGATCATTCCAGTCAATCTTGGTGTCTAAACCTTCAAATTCTTTTTTGGTTAGAATATCACGCTTTTTAAATATGTCTTTCTTCTTTCCAGTAAATTTTCCTAAGAAATCATAGGTAAATTTAATATTGTTAAATTCCATCTCAGTTGATGCCGTAGTATCGGCCTCTTTAAAGACATATTTTGCGTCATCTTCATCCAAAGAAGAATCCTCTATATTAAATATCTCCACGCATCCCTCATCTTGTATAGCATCTAATATTTCATCTTTCTCATCTTTATGGGCGGCTAGTATTAATTTTTTCATTTTAACTACTGCCATGGGGCTTCACTATCCTCTCAATAAGAAGGTCAGTTGCTTTATTTATTCTATCCTCAGGAACCTTTCTTATTTTTTTGCAAGATTCTGATCCTGATTCAAGTATTTTTTTTGCTTCTTTATTGCCTTCTTCTTCTTTTTGCATTATAATGTCAGATGCTATTTTCTTTGCTTCATTATTTGCATCATCAATTATTTTTTTTGCTTTTTCCTCTTGAGATTTAATCATCTGCCTTGCATCATTTTGGGCTTTATTGATTATCTCCCCGGATGCAGCTTCTGCATCTTTAATTTCTTTTACAACCTCTGTTGCCAATAATATCACCACCTCACAGATTATATTATTAATAGATTTTGCGTCTTATCTGATATATAACAGCCATAAAGCAGCATAATCTAATATAATCATTGCAAAATCTACAAAAAACAGCATTTTATTTTTTATTATATTAATAAGTAAAGATAACACAACTACGTCTATTTTACAACAGTAAAATGCTTTTGAAAACCGTATTGGCGACTTTTTTGCCAGCAAATATTAAAGTATATAAATTTAGACAATAATGCCTATTTATAATATTAAAAAAGTATAATAAATACTTTTTATATGGGCCGTGCCATCATGCCACTTATGATAATATTCCCTTTAAATCAATTGAAATATACTCTGCCTTGCCATATTCATCTTTGTTTTCATAATCAAATACTAATAGTGTTTGGTTATGGACAATTTCTCCTGTGTTTATAAACCTAACCATATCAAATGTAAAAGCTGCTGCCTGTATGTTTTTCCAAGATCTATCACCATAGATTTCTGTGTCTAAATTTTTAAGTATGCTCCAAATAGTATTTTTGTTTAGAATTACTTTTGGTTTTATAAACTGAGGAATATTAGGGTTTCTGCCTTGGCTTAGATAATCAAACAAAAGGCATTCACTTAAAATAGATAAATCTATATTTTCAATCCCTTTTGAGAAATCATAAATAAGCTTGTACTGCCCTATATTGTTAAGTTTCTTTCCCCTTTTAATGCATCTATCTTTAAATTTACTAATATCTAAAAAAAGTTTAAAAGGAGTATCGGTATAACTTAGTAAATATAAAAGTGATGCTTGAAACCTTCCGCTATTATAAAAGTTATCTACTATTTCTTCTACATTTTTCAAAGTATCAATTTCAGAATATGATATTGAGTCTGTTTTTAAAACCTCATATGGGGGATATTCATTAAACTCTATTCCATATTTATGTGCGCTTTCTCTTAGGTTGCTTCCTTTAAGCAGTTTTAAGAATCCAAGCTGAAGCATATCTGGTTTTAAAGTAAAAGACTCATTAAATGATTTTATAAATGAATTAAAATCCTCCTTAGGAAGCCCAGCTATAAGATCTAAGTGTACATTTATATTTTTTTTGCTTATTATAGAATCTAAATTGGCTTTTAACTTTCCAAAATCCATATGTCTATCTACAGTGGATAGAGTTTCCATGTTGGTTGTTTGTATGCCTGCTTCAAACTGTATAAGCCCTTTTGGTGCAGTATTTAGAAGTTTTATTGTATCACCATCAAGCAAATCTGCAGATATTTCAAAATGAAATCTGGTATTTTTTTTATTATCTATTATAAATTTCAGGATATCTCTATAATATTTTCCGCAATTAAAGGTTCTATCAACAAATTTAACAAGGGGTATATTTCTGTTTATAAACCAAAGTAGATCGCATTTAACCCTTTCAATAGAAAAAAATCTTACACCTTTTATCGTGGAAGATAAGCAATATGAGCATCTAAAAGGACATCCTCTTGAACTCTCATAATATACTATTTTATTATTAAGATCATCCTCATCCCTATATGGAAATGGTATTTTATCTAATTCTTGAATCAGCTCCCTATCATTATTCTCTATTATAGAGCCATTGTCTTTATAAACAATTCCATCTATCTTATTTATATCATTTTCTTTTCCATCTAAATAACTAAATAACTGGTATGAAGTTTCCTCCCCCTCTCCCTTTATAATAAAATCAATATATTTATTCTTTTCCATTATATCGGCAGAATCGTATGAAACTTCAGGCCCTCCAAATATAGTTATTATTTTAGGGTTAATCTTTTTTATGCTGCTGCATATTTTGTTTATAATCTCTATATTCCATATATAACATGAAAAGCTTACAACGTCAGGGTCTTCATAAATAATACCTGAGATTATGCTATTTATATTATCGTTTATACTATATTCTTTTATTTCTGTATCAAAATACTTGCAATAAGACCTTATATATCTTATAGCTAGATTTGAATGTATATATTTAGAGTTTACTGCTGTAAGTAGTATTTTCAAAAAAAACATCCCTTTTCAAAATTTTTATAATTTCATTTACCATAAATTCTATATCAATAATATACATTTTAGCATATTATAAAATAATATAGTATCCAAAGAAAATGCTGAATAATAATCCTTTTATATAAGGAGGGGGAATATGTCTTTAGAATTTGAGCTATTAGAGACTGAAGAGTTTGCATCACTTGTTACTGTTGCATCATATTTTGTTCTTATATCTGTAATAAAAAAGCAGGAACTAATAGAACTAAAAGAGATTCCTCAAGACAATACACTTAATGAGATTTTGTCACTTACATCATGGATACGTGTCTATACAAGCCTTTTATTTACTATAACTGCATTTACAAGACTTGAGGAGAGAGAAAAAGACATTGCAGCAGGTACAGAAACAGGGTCTATTGAACCTAATATAAATATAAGTTTAGGTGCATTTATCAGCCTAATTGGAGCATTTATTATAGCCGTAGGCATTCAGCAAAGGGCACAGGAGGCCCATGGGGGAATTATTATTACATAAAACTTAACATTAACATTTATCCCCACCCATTTTGCAAACATAGCTATAAAACATATTTAAAACACCTGCCGTTGTTCTTTGTGCTTGGCATAGCATTTCATCCGATATATTATAAAACCTATCCTCTAAAACTGTTACGTCCTTATTTTTTTCATATACTTTAATTGCAGCATTAGCATTTAGTTCTATAAAGTCCCCTACATTTTTAAGATATATACCCCCATCATAGCATTTAAAGCTATCATAAAGCTCATAAGCCCTCTTTACCCACTGCTCATATTTTCTATGTTTCTTTAATAGTTTAATGCTTACATGCTGTGGTACTGTCATATCCTGTACAAGGTGGCATACAGCCCCAAGGCAAAATATAGACTCATTTATATCCTTTCTATACCAAAATGTAAGTGCCATTGTGTAATAGGCTGATGCATCTTTTAGAGCATTGCTATTTCCATATAGCCCTCTTTTTTTCTCCGGGTTATAAAAATGGTTGCTGCTTTTTAAATCCTGATCTGCCCACACAGTACCTAGATTAAGCTGGGTAATATATTTAGAAAAGAAATTATATGGATCAATAAGCCCATCATTTTTTAAAATAACAAGGGACTGCCTATTTATGGCTTTATGAACCCTGCATTCTGTCTTAACAACAAGTCTTTTACTAGGGTTTATGGCCCTGAAGGTTGCCTTTAAAACTTTACCATATGATTTTTCAACAATTCCAGCCACTAAATCCCCTCCAATATATTTATAAGTATATATATAATTATAAATATATTTGCGAAAAATATACTAGGTTCCAAATCAAATCTACTTTAAAATATATTTATATGCTTTGTGATATAATAATAAAATAAGCACTTATAATAAAAAACAAGGAGTGAATATTATATGAAAGATCCTAGAATGATTACTCTCGCTAAAAATCTAGTTAATTACTCATGTAGACTTAAAAAAGGCGAAAAGGTATTAATTGAATCAACAGGTCTTGAGAGAGAGTTTGTAGATGAACTTATAAAGCAGGTATATGCTGCTCAAGCAATACCCTTTGTTACCATAAAGGATGCTACAGTTAATAGAGCATTATATATGAATGCATCAAGGGAACAGATGGAAATGATGGCTAAATACGAAGCTCTTAGAATGAATGATATGAATGCTTATATTGGAGTTAGATCAGGTGATAATAGTTCTGAATCTAGTGATGTTCCATCTGATAATATGGGACTTTGCATGAAATATCTTTGGAATCCTGTTCATGGAGAAATAAGAGTTCCAAAAACAAAATGGGTTGTATTAAGATATCCTGCTCCATCCATGGCACAATCAGCAAATATGAGTACAGAGGCTTTTGAAGACTTTTACTTTAATGTTTGCAATCTTGACTATGGCAAAATGTCAAAAGCAATGGACTCTCTTGCTTCTTTGCTTGAAAAAAGCGATAGGGTTCATATAAAGGGAGTAGGTACTGACATTAGCTTTTCTATTAAAGGTCTTCCTGCAATAAAATGTGCTGGAGAAGCAAATATACCTGATGGAGAAGTTTACACGGCTCCAGTTAAAGATAGTGTAAATGGCGTTTTAACCTATAATACTCCTGCAGTTTATCAAGGCTTTACATATGAAAACATAAGGCTGGAGTTTAAGGATGGAAAAATAATAAAGGCAACAGCTAATGACACAGAAAAAATAAATAAGGTATTTGATACAGACCCTGGTGCAAGATATGTAGGAGAGTTCTCTTTTGGTGTCAACCCTTATATATTAAAGCCTATGAAAGACACCCTATTTGATGAAAAGATACAGGGAAGCATACATTTTACCCCAGGCAGCTGCTATGATGAATGTAATAATGGAAATAGATCTTCTATCCACTGGGATCTTGTTTATATTCAAAGACCTGAATATGGTGGAGGAGAAATATGGCTCGATAATAGACTAGTAAGAAAAGATGGAAGGTTTGTAATACCTGAGCTTGAGTGTTTAAACCCAGAAAACCTTAAATAACCACTATTCAAATGTACTTATTCCCCATAAGCTGTAATATTAATATATTAAATATATAGCTTATGGGGAAATTTTTGTGAAAAAACTTTCTTTTGTTCAAAATACAATCTTATTAGTTATATCAAACCTTATTACAGGTTCTTTAAATTTTCTTTTTTCAATTATATTATCAAGGGAAATAGGTGCAAACGGCGTAGGTCTTTATCAAATAGTTATGCCGCTTTACACGCTTTTTATATGCTTTACTAGCGGAGGAGTAGTCACAGCCATTTCAAAAATAGTTGCAGAGCATAATTCAAGGCATAACATGAAACAATTATACAAAACTATTTCAACCTCCATAACATTCTTTTCATTTTGGACAATTCTAGTTTCTATTTTTTTGGTTATATTTTCGCCTTTTATATCAACCCATATGCTTAAAGATACAAGAGTATATTTAAGCATACTAGTATTTGTACCAGCACTTTTATTCATCGCCATAAGTTCAATACTAAAAGGGTATTTTTATGGAATGCAAAATACCGCCTTTCCAGCCATAATAGATATAGTTGAAAAATCAATAAGAATTACCATGCTTTTAACACTTACAGTAACTCTAAAAGACTGCGAACTAAATATAAGAGTTGCAGGTGCAGTATCTGCTATGACTGCTGGGGAGTTTATAAGCCTTGTACTTCTTTATATATTTTATAAGAAATCATATTTTGATGTAAAATTGCCTAAGCAAAATAAAGATAATGGATTGCAAATAATAGCTGATGTTCTTGTTACATCCCTTCCACTTTGCATAAATGGTTTTTTAGCAACGATTCTTGGAACCTTTATTGCAATAATGATACCTCAAAGGCTTCAATGTGCAGGGTTTTCCCCTGAAACATCCCTTGCACTTTATGGAAAGGTATCTGGCATGGCACTTACAATAATAATGTTTCCTTCTGTAATAATAACCTCCCTATCAACTATACTTGTACCTATTATTTCTGAAGAATCAGCAAAATACTCTATAAATAATAAGGGCAAATACAATATAAATAAAAAAATTTATGCATCTTTAAAGGTAACAGTATTAGTTGCATCAGTTTCTGCAGCCATCTTTTTCTCACTTTCTGATGAACTTGGAATGTTATTTTATAATAGAAATGATCTTGGTGGAATTGTCTTTTCATTGTCTTTTGGTGTATTATTTGTATATATTGAATCCACACTATTTGGTATATTAAATGGCCTTGGAAAACAAAAGATACTTCTTAGAAACACACTTATAATGTCTTCCATAGATGTTATTCTATTATACATACTTCTTGGTAACCCTAAAATAAATATTTATGGATTTGCCATAGATTTTTGTTTAAGCCATATTATGGGATCAATTGTAAGTGCTATAGAAGTTAAAAAATCAACAGGTGTTAAAATAGATTTAAATGAGCTATTTCTTCTTCCCTTATCTGCTTCATTTATAGAAATATTAATAATAAACAGTGTTAAAATTCCACTATATAAAGCCCTACAAAATATTAATCTAACAACCACAGCCCTACTTTTTATAGGGACAATAGCCTTCTCTGTCTTTTATGTTTTATTTAAAAAGATATTTAGAATTGCCTCCTGTTAAAGGATATGTTGATTTACTGTAGCAGCGTGCAGCAGAAGTAAATCAACATATCCGGTTTAAAAGCCAGCAGTTACTTAAAAAAGTAGCAGATTTTCTGCTATTTTTTGAGTTTCTCCATAAGTTCCATAATATCTGCTGGAATAGGCGTATTGATTATTATGTCTTCACCAGTTCTTGGATGCTTGAATTTAAGCATATAGGCATGAAGCGCTTGCCTTTTTATAAGCTCACTGTCATCGTTTTCTCCATAGAGGGTGTCACCATAAAGAGGGTGTCCAATGTGGCTTAGATGAACACGTATCTGATGGGTCTTACCTGTTTCTAACTTTATGCGAAGAAGTGCACTGCCTTCGATCCTTTCTACAATACTATAGTGAGTAATTGCCATCTGCCCATTATCCATAACTTCTCTTTTTATAGACTCTTTAGTGGGCCTATCTATTGGGAGTGAAATTGTATCTTCATCTTTATCAAATTCTCCATGTGCTACTGCATAATATAATTTTTCAACCTGATTTGCTTCAAATTGCTTTGCCATGGCTTGATGGCAAAACTGATTCTTTGCTACAATTATAAGACCTGATGTATCTCTATCTAGCCTATTTACAAGCCTTACAATTGTATCCTCCCCCATGCTTCTAAAGTGATATATTATACCATTAGCTAGGGTTTCTGTAGGATGTCCCTTTGTAGGATGTACAACAATACCTGGCTGCTTATTAATAACTAAAATATCCTTATCTTCAAAGGCTATATCTATAGGAATATTTTGTGGCTCTATATCTTGGCTTTCATGTTTGGCTAAATTTACAGATACCTCATCTTTTATATGAACCTTTTCGTTTGTAAAGGCTTCTTTCCCATTTAAAAATATGTTTTTATTTTTTTTAAGTCCTGTTATCATTCTTCTTGATATATTCATTTTATGTTTTAATACATTGTCTATCTTTAGGCCTTCATCTTCATCTTTTACATTATAAATTAAGAAGTCTTCCTCCATTTAACTCTCCTTTTATCTTTCGGCTATTGTTTATATATTAATCCATAGTCCACAAATACCCTGTACTATTTTTTTTAGTTCCTCTTTTAAATGCTTAGGGGCTATTACTTCATATTCAATATTATTTCTAACCCATCTAACTGAAATAGAATTATCATAAAGCTTCCTTGTAGCAAATTCTCTATCTATAACTTGTATTATTTTATCATTTTCGCCTATCTTTAATTCATTTCTTTGGGTATTTTTCTGATTGAAATATATGGTGTTACCGTTATCCTTTGATATATAAGATATAAGAACTGATGGGCTTTTAGATGGTGGTATTACATACATCTCGTTTATATTAAACCCCTGCGGAATATATTTAGGTAGTATTACATCAAATTTAGCATAACTTTCTGCTTCCTTTATATCTATTACAAGTTTTGGTATGCCATCTGCTTCATACACCTTTATATCTTCAGACTGATTTATTTCAAATATTGAATCATCCATTTGTTTATTTATTGATATATACTCATAATCGTATACGGATTCTTTATTCCCATCACATAAATATTCTTCCCTTATAGGCAATTTATAGTCTTCTAATACCCCAATCCATACTTTATGTTCATAAATTTTCCCGTCTTCCTCATGGGTTGATCTTATAATTTCTGTATCAATATTTCTTATTTTATCAGTTTTATATATGCTATATGTTTCTTTTAACATTATATCACGCAATTTACCTTCAAGCTGAAAAAAGACTTTGCTTCCATCTTTCCACTTTTCTCTATAATAAGCAACAGATGAGGAGGGAAAAATCTCTATAACACTATCTTGACTAAATATATCTATATTTATATTATCCCCAATTTTTGTTTCAACCCTTAGCTGATCTGGTCTTCTATAATAATAATGAGTTTTGCTAACAATCTTTTTATCCTCTATTCCTGTAGCCTCCATATTTATAATATATTCTATAGTATTTATAGAATATATTGATTCATCAAGCAGATTATAAGAATAAACCGGGATACTGCTTACTTGGACTGCAGGTTGGTTCTCTTTCCTAGAAGCATAAGAGAGTAATAAAAAAAGTACAACCAGCATAATAATAGATCCATACTTAAATGTTTTATATATCAATATTTTTGCCCCCTATAAATAAACCTACTTAATAAATTTATATTACAGGGGCATGTTTTTTAAGACCTTTTAAATTAATAATTTATCTCTATTCTCCTAAAAACTTTTCTATCCTATTTAGTCCTTCAAAAATATTCTCGTGAGATGTGGCATAAGACATTCTAACAAAATCATCTGCTCCAAATGCAGAACCTGGAATGAGCGATACATTAGCCCCCTCTAAAAGTGCGCTGCAAAAAGATACAGAGTCTTTTATTAACTTGCCGCCTATGGTCTTTCCTTTTATCTTGCTAATGTTCATCATTACATAGAATGCGCCTTGAGGTTTTCTGCAAGAGATATTTGGTATGCTGTTTATTCTATCCACCATATAATTTCTTCTATTTTCAAATTCTACTCTCATTTTTTCTATGGTGTCCTGTCCTCCTTGCAATGCTGCTGTACTTGCATACTGAGCAATTGAATTTGGGTTTGATGTTGCATGGCTCTGAACATTTGACATAGCTTTTATTATTCTTTCATCTGCTGCAGCATATCCAATTCTCCAACCAGTCATTGCATAAGCCTTTGACATACCGTTTACAACTATTGTTCTCTTTTTTACTTCCTCGCTAAAAGAGGCAATGCTTACATGTTTTTCGCCATCATATACTAGCTTTTCATATATCTCATCAGAGATTATTAGTATATCTTTCTCAATTGCTATTTCTGCAACCATTTTGAGATTTTGATTAGTATAAATTGCACCTGTAGGATTATTTGGGCTATTAATTATTATTGCCTTTGTTTTTGGGGTTATTGCAGAAAGTAACTTTTCCTTGGTAAACTGAAATCCATCTTCTTCTGATGTATTTACATACACTGGTACTCCATCTGCAAGCTTTATAAGTTCAGGATAGCTTACCCAGTATGGTACAGGCACAATTACCTCATCTCCTGGGTTTAGTATAGCAATAAGTGCATTATTTAAGCTATGCTTTGCTCCATTTGATACCAGTATTTGAGATGGATTATATGTTAGACCATTTTCTCTTTCAAGTTTATTACATATACTCTTTTTAAGTTCAGTTATACCTGATGCGGGAGTATATTTCGTAAACCCTTTTTTTATAGCCTCTATTGCAGCATCTTTTATATAATCAGGTGTATCAAAATCTGGCTCTCCAGCACCAAAACTTATTACATCTATTCCTTCACTTTTCATTTTTTTAGCTTTAGCAGTTATTTCTAATGTAACAGAGCTTGTTATTGCTTCAGCTTTCCTTGACAATTTCATCCAATCACTCCTCGAATACTTTAATATTGATTTCTTCATAAATTTAATTAGAGTGGTATATAAAATTCACGCCCTTTTGATTACAATTTGAAAGTATTAAACATAAATCCTTCAAATTTATAATAAGTACCATTATATAATAAATACAAATAAATTAAAACATCTTTTTAATTTATTTCACATCTTTGGCGAGTTATAAAATTAAATAAGGCATAACCTGCTCATCAGCTGGTTATGCCTCAATGGAAAAAGAATTATGTTATCTTGGCCAGAAGTTACCATCTACCCAGTTCCTGTTAGATTGAAATTCATAGTTCATTTCACATATCCTGTCGTTAACCTCCGGATCATTTACAACCGGCATATTCCTGTTATACATTCCCATCTGGTCAGCCATAGGAAAATTGCCGTCAATATATTTCATATTGATCCATACACCATATGTTGTCTGAAATAAATTCAAAACATATGCATTTTCATTATAGATATAAGCAAGCTCGCTTATTACCCTCTTTCTCTCCTGGGGATCCTGGATATATGGATATTTATTTAAAGTATCATATACATTTATTTCTTTGCCGTCATAGCCAATGCTCTTAAGTTCATCCGGAAATCCAGTATAGTCCTTCATACTGACATATGCATTCTTAATACCATCCCAGGCTTCATTCATGGACCAGCACATGTCTGTCAGGTAACATAACATGTCGTAATCACCATTTTTTGCATTTTTATATACTATTGAACTGTCAACAGCTTTAACCCTTGTATTGAGGCCAAATTCCGTAAGCTGTTCAGCCACTGCCTGGGCACTATTTAATGCAGTATCAAATAGAACATCACAAGCAATTGTAAAATTCGCCTTCTTGCCATCCTTATCCACCCATATTCCATCGCTGCCTTTCTTCCATCCTATCTCACTTAGCAGCCGTGCAGCCTTTCCTTCATTCCTTGTATAGTCGGTAAGCTGCATGTCGGAAACCAAATAGTCCTTCATCATTGAAGGTGGGAATCCAATTGCCGATATACTATTGAACTCCTTTCCATAATAGTTACCAACTTCTCTTACCTTTTTCTTATCTATAATATAGGAAATAGCCTGACGGAATTTTTTTTCATTGAACGGACTCTTTCTTATATTGAAGTATATTCCATAGCTTGCCAGGTCAAACATCTTATAATAAACAAGATCCGTGTTGGCTGCAAGTGTAGTTTCAAGTATATCCTTTGGAGGAGTGCCGTTGGTTAGGTGGAAGTCTCCATCCCTGAGCATTGCATATTCCTGTGCCAAATCGGCTCCGCCTTTTATAAACTTTAGCTTTTCAAAGTATACCTTATCTGCATCATAATAATCCTTGTTCTTTGCTACAATTACCTGTTTATCATCAACGCTTTCAAATTTATATGGTCCTGTACCTATCGGTGTTTTGGGTCCGGCATTCTTAAACCTCTCCCAGTTTTCAGTTATTTCCTTTTCCAGTTCTCCTGAAAGATCCAGCCCGAATGCTTTCTTCAATTTCGGGTTGGCAGCTGGTTTGGCTGATTTTAAAAGCTCATCTGCTCTGTCTACGCACTCCTTATAGATATGATAAGGTACTGTTCCGCTTAAATCCTTCGCTATAAGCTTAAGTTTCATTTCATCGAATACAGCAGGCTTCATCCAATTAAAAACAAATGTATAATCATCCGGAGTTTCTATACTCTGAACATATTTCAGTACATCAACTTTATTATTCAATGTATAATATGCCCATATATCCTTGCTTGTAAATGGATATCCATCATGCCATTTAATATTTTTTCTTAAATGGACAATCGTTTTATTCTCAGTATTATCGATGCTTTCAGCAAGCTGATAATAAGTCTTTCCAGTACCCACACGGATAATTGTAAACAGACTTTCATATACAAAATATTGAAGCACATTTTTTCCATCTGAATTAAAATAGTTGCCGTTAAAGGAAGCTAGTTTTGACCAGCTTCCTTCGATAGTCATCACTTTCTCTTTATTGAATGTAGTTTCTCCTGGTTTTTTTGCCGCTTTAGATATCATTGTACCTGAATTATTACCACTACTGCTGCCACAGCCGATAAACAATGAAGCCGTTAATGCAAGAAGTAGTAAAATGGATATTCCTACCGCTATTCTTCTGTTCATTTTTATCCTCCCTATTAATAAGCTGTAGCTTAATAACTATATTAAAACACATTACTGCTTTACAGAACCGATAGTAATGCCGGAAATAAAATATTTCTGGAAGAAAGGATAGACTAATAAAATCGGTACTGTAACCACAATTGTTGTGGCAGCACGGACTGATTCAGAAGTCATATTCCTCAACTTGCTTTCGGCATTGGAAACCTCCGAAACTTTGGCTGCTGCTTCGGATTCCAGCAAGATCCTCCTTAAGTATACCTGCAAGGTATCCCATTGCCCTTTGGGGTTATAAATAAGTACATCAAACCAGGAATTCCAGTGCCCAACAGCTAAATATACTGCAACAGCTGCAAATACAGGGACACACACAGGCAGCACAATCTTTGCATAAATACCCAACTCGCTGCAGCCATCAATACGAGCCGCTTCAAACAATGCTTCAGGTATACTTTGAATGTAGGAAGCTATCAGCAGCATATAATACGCACTAAATAAACATGGAATTATGTAAACCCAAAATGTGTTCGTTAGTTTTAAATTTACCATTAAAAGATAGGTAGGAATAAGCCCGCCGCTGAAATACATAGTTATAATATATACTTTACGAAGAAAATTTCTGCCTTTAAACCTACGGATGGTTGTTACATATGCCAACAATCCTGTACAAAACAATGTACAGGTTGTACCAATAACCACGCGGAGAATTGAAATAATCGTCCCCCTTAATATATTAGAATCCTTAAACAAAATCTTATAGGCATCTAAAGTCATGTACTGCGTCCAGAATACAACTTCACCAATAGGCTTTTGGGATGGATCATTCAATGAAATCATCAGCTCCAGCCATAGAGGATAAATTACAATCAATGTAAAAATTAAAAGTATAATAAAGTTGAATATATCAAAGAGTTTCGTTTTCCAAGTTTCATTCCAATAATGATTCATAATTTTCCCTCCTTACATTACGGAAATATCAAGCTTTTTCTTGGCCAAATGGTTTACACTAAATACTAAAATTATTGAGATAATCCCCTTAACCAAACCGACAGCAGCGCCATAACCGTAGCGCCCCTGTTGAATGCCGTATTTGTAAGCATAGGTGTCAATTACCTCATAGTACGCCCGGGTCTGGTCATTACCTAGTAACAGCTGCTGTTCGAATCCAGCATTGAGTATGCTCCCTATATCTAAAATCAATAAAAGCACAATGGTAGGCGCAATGGATGGAAGCGTTATGTGACAGATCATTCCGAAACGTCCAAGACCATCAACAGCGCCGGCTTGATACAATTCATCATCAATCCCTGACATAGCAGATAAATATATAATTGAAGACCAGCCAACGCTCTTCCATATGTTTGCAATAGTGATAATAGTCCAAAAATACTTACCTTCATACAAATAGATTATAGGTTTATCAATTATACCTAAATGTAGCAGTATGTTGTTAAGTATGCCTTCGTTCCCTAAAATAGTAAACATGATACTGGCAACAACCACCCAGGAAATAAAATGCGGAATATAGGAAACTGTTTGTACGACCTTCTTATACTTTTTCATTCGTACTTCATTGAGCAAAATTGCGAGAATAATTGGAGCAGGGAACCCAAATAGTATATTTAGTCCGCTTATTGCCAGTGTATTCCTCATAATTTGCGGGAATTCCGGTGCGGTGAAAAACTCAATAAAATATTTTAGTCCTACCCAATCACAATTCCATATACTGTACCCGGGTTCATAATTCGTAAAAGCAATCATGGCTCCTGCCATTGGTATATAGGCAAAAACGAACACCCAAATCAGCATAACTATGGTAATAACCCAAAGCTGGCGTTCCTTATTAAATTCGTGTGAAATTTTTTGAAAGAAACTTCGATTTTTCGAACTCAAATTTGCTTTTTTATCTGTCACATTCAATTTAGTATCCATATCTGCCCTCAATTGATTGCGCCCAATATAAATCCGTTGGATCTGCACAAAATGCCCTAAATAGCAGACAGCACGGAAGAGGCCAATCAATTTCCTTTCTTTAAATTTTAAGTGAAAAGCTTACTTGAAAATGAATTATACTATATTAAAAGATACGACATAATTGTCATTCTGAGCTTTGCTCAGTATCTTTCTTGAAACTGGGTAAGATCTTTCACTAACGCTCAGAATGACAACGCCATATAATTTACAAATTATGATTAAAGCAATTAATATGAACCATTAATTTATTTGCCCCATTTTTTCAGGTTAGTTTTGTAATTTTCGTCGTAGAACTTTTGTATTTCGTTCAAGCCAGCTCTAACGGCATCTTCTTTAGTCTTTTCAATAATAGTAATGCATTCTTCTTCCGTTTTTGCCAAAACTGCTTTAGAATAACCGGTCATAATAATATCGGCACAACGCTGTTTTTTAGCTGTAAGCGGATCATTAGGATCCATCACAATAGCTGCCATAGCAGTGTTGTCATAGAAAGTATCTTTTAAGTTTTCATCCTTCAGCTTTTTCCACTTATCCTTATTGCTTTGGTTGAACCAGCAGTTGGTTCCATCTGCGAGTGTTTCAGCTGTCCCGGTAATAACCATCTGGCATTCACCACCTAAAAGCATATAAGGATCAAAGTCGAAAGAAGATTTTTCAGCTGTAATTTCTTTCACAGCCTTTTCTGTAAATTTAGCTTCTTTTGTTTTTTCATCATACGTCCAGATAGAGTCCGGTTCGTTAGGGATACCATATCCCATTAACTTTACACCTATATCCGACTGCTCAAAGTCGAACCAACGCATGTAATCAGCAGGGTTTTTGCATTTGTCTGTTAGTATAACACGAGAGCCTAAAGCGCTTTTGGGGTTGTATGTGGCATGATCTATTTCAGGGTCCTTTACATTGTAATGTACGTAACGCATATCTTCAGGATATTTATCTCCCATTAGCTTCATCCAATTATCTGAGATATAGTAACCAGGCTGAAACCATGGCCCCATGTAACCGGCATAACGCTGGTCAACACCTTTTTCGCCCCATGATTCAACAGGCGTCATGAAACCTTCTGGATCTAAAAGCCCTTCCCTGTTCAATTGATTTAACCACTTTATTAGCTTCATTCCTTTTTCGCTGTTTAACCAGTGTACAACATTATTTGAAGAATCAATATCCCAGCCTTGCTTTAATCCAAACATACCACCAATCCAGCTGATAAAGGAAGGCGTGATGCTGGAAGATTTGGTATCATAAAAAGATATTCCATAGGTCTTTTTACCTGATGGTGTAGTTGGATGATTTGCTACCATTTGCTTTAATGCATCAAGATACTTGTCAGGGGTGGAAATATCAGGAGAACCTATTTCCTTATACCAGTCTAAGCGCAGCATAGGCGCAGTATCAGCACAAGGGATTTGCAAATTCAAATCAGCATTTGCGCATTGATCCAAAAGCTGGTACAGTTTATTGTCATCACTGCGGAGCATTGGAGCATATCTTTCATATCTCTTTTTTAGATCTGTGGTATTTTCCATCAGCTCGTCCAAAGGAAGGGCTTTTTTCATATTTATAAACTTTTGTGCCTGTGAAGCATTCAAATACATTATACATTCCGGATAATCATTAGATGACAGCATCAAATTAAGACGCTCGTCAGGATTGGTATCATAGCAAAAGATATTTAAATCTACATTGAAATTTTTGAGCAGATAAGCTCTCATTTTTTCATTGTACTTTTTCATATCGTCAGGGCTGGACTGCATCGCAGAAAAAACGTCCATTTTAATAGTTTCTTTGGGCATTTCCCAACCGTAAGCATTGACCTCTCCTGTAGTCTGCGTTGCATTCAGATTAACTTTAGCTCCGTCACTTTTACCACTTTTACCGCAGCCTGATAAAACACTGGCCAACATAATAGTCATTACTAATAGTACTGTAATAGGTTTCCTCATTTTGGTCATTATCATTTTTCCTCCCTTTTAATAAAATACTCCAGGTTTTAATCCATTACTAACTTCTGTTAAAAAGCCCACCACCTTTATTTTTTGTATTTGTGTAATATTTTGAATAGTTAGATTATAAAATACAGATAGGTAAAATAGTATAGACAAAATTAGTAATGGCTTGTCAAAAGCAGATATGATAAATTTCATTGCTTCATGACCATTTACAGGTAGTTGTCATTTTCTCATATTCTTATGACAAAACAGGATATTCTATTGACACGGGATGTTTTATAAGCTATGCGATGCATTTATGCTGTTAAAAGTAATACCCCCTTTTCTTATATAAATAAATATCCCGCAGCATAGCCGGGGGATATTTATTTACTTATTAATATGAAAAAGCAGGATATTTACTTTGACATTTCTTTGAATTTTCCAGGAGTAATTCCCTGAGTTTTGCTGAATATTCTGGTGAATGTACGCAGACTCGAATACCCCACAGCCTTGGCTGCATCCTCTATATTGATCTTTCTGTCCGCCATTATCTGTTTTGCTTTATCTATCCTAACCTTATTTATATAATCCAGCATACTTTGTCCGGATTGAGCTTTGTAAAGCTTTGAGATATATGAAGGATTCATATTAAAATGATCACCAATAGAGGATATACACAGATTGACATCCGTATAATTTTCCATAATATATTTCTCAATGTCATTTTTAATCTGATAGCTGCCACCTGACATTTTCTGATCTGAACTCACACTGTCACACATATCCTTTAATTTATTCATCATTTCTCTATATATTTCGCTCACATTTTTGTTATGTGTTAACTGGCCGATGAGCCCCTCAAATTCAATTATGTATTTTAGATACCTATCCTCTGATGTAGCATCCATATCATTCATAGCCTTTAATACGGTACCTATCAGGTTGTACATCACGTATTTTGCTATATGAGGAGGAAGATTTCTCTTCCTAAAATTTTCTTCAAAAATACCATGAAGTATTCCCTCTACTGTAGCAAACTCACCAAGCCTAATGTTGTTGATAATCTGCTGTTCCTGCTCCGCGGGATAATAGTATTGAATATCACTGTCATCCTGGGCTCTTCTGTAATTTATCACACCTTTGATACCCATTACTTCCTTGTATTCCATGACTTCCATAGCTTCATCATATGCATCATGTATTCCCATCACACTGTTATGAACATTGCTCAAAGCAATTGTTATATCTATATTATTTGTATTTAAAATATACTGGTGCAACTCTTCAGCAAGTTTTGTCATTACATCATCGGCTCTGCTTTTCAAATTTGTATTGATATTAACAATGCATGCGATCATATCATCAATATCAGTTATATATACCCGATGCTGATTTTCAGATATTTTATCGAGCACATCAGGAGTAATATATCGAAAAATCTTGTATACCTCAGTATCATAATTTTCGTCATCCCTCCACATATCTCCGCCCAAGTCCTCAATATAGAAAAGCATTACTCCAAAGCAGTCGGATATAAAATCTATGCCCAGTGCAGCAATGGAATCATCGGGGATTTCCCTTATATATCCCTTTAACAGTCTTTCAAAAAAGTGAGACCTTAATGCGGCCTTCTGCCCTATCTGCTCCAACCTCATGAAATTTCTTTCATCTGCAATTTTCTTAACAGCAGATTGTATATAACTGTATTCATTCGTATTGCCATCCGGGCCAAAATCAGATTGATTTGATATGGAATCTACCAAGCTGTGAATCGGTGCATAATTTTTATTAAGCAATATATATGTTACAACACCGCATAAAAATACGCTTAGTATTATGCCTAAAAATATGAATTTTCGAGTATATGCAAGCTTATGCCAGAAAATATCGTTTGGAATAATTAACATGTATTTCCAACTTTCCACCGTTGAATCTATGTACGAAACAACCACCTCTTTTTTATCCATATAAACAGGTATGGTACCCTTTTGAGTATTCAGTTCATCATACTTAATACCCTGGGGAAGATCGGTAACATTAGGGGTTGACCATACAATCTGATTGCTGCTGTCTAAAATTAATACTTCGCCATTATATTCCTTTTTAATATTCTCAACCATGGTTAAAAATTTGCTTTCATTTATGCTTACAACTACACTTGCGTTATTCTTATCAGGCCTTGAAAGCGGCAGAGACCTTATATATGATATATCCTCTAAAGATGTATTGCTGTATGCCTTCCCCGAAACATCTGTAACGTAATGACCGTTATTGTACCTAGTTAGTATGTCAATCCAGTTGTCATAAGATAACCCGTTATAATGTATTAAAGTATTATAATAATCCATACTGGATTGTATACCTTCTCCATTTACAACCATATCGATACTTTTTAGGTATATGTAAATATCATGTATTGAATTATTGGATAGCTTGTACGCTTTTAGCATCCTGACGCATCCATTAATTTTCTGCATATCATCTTTATCAAGAGGATTTTTAATATCCATCATACTATTGATCTCGGGACTTAACGCAATGTTTATGCCTGTAAGACGTGCATCGACCACCAGACTGTCTATATACTGCTGGGCTTGCTCTAAAAATATGTCGTTGGATCTGTTAATTTCAGTTTGTATTGTGTGTTCTATACATGTATAAACAATTACACTTATAATCAGAGAAACAACCAGCACAATTGCATATGAAAGCGCCCATGAATACTTAACGCTATTTACATCAATATTTTTTTTAAATTTCATCCATTGCCCCCCAAGTCGTAGCGGTAGTCTTAGAGTAATAAAATAATGACACCGATAAAATGCAATTCATTTGTACTTTTATTTGCATTATATCCCATACTCCGCTGAATTGGTCATCGCGCATGTTAACCATCACCATAAAAGCCTCCTGAGATTGTTCTCTATGGTAATATTCGACATAAATTTAGAAAATCCTTTTGGAAACATTTTCACATATTAAATACACAAATGTTATTTTTAGTTAGGCGAAATATGAGTTAGAGGGCAAAATAGCTTGGAAAAGGATTTTTGGCCATATCCTTCAAACTTTACTGTTATATATTCATCTGTTTCTGATATAACATATCCATTTCCATACCTTTCATGGGAAACCAACTTTTTATCCGATTCTATATTTTGCTTTTTATTTATATTTTCAATAATCTCTTTTCTAAGTTCAAGAATGCTCTTATTTGAAGAATTGAATTTTTCACTTTCAATTATTTCATTAGGTATCATTTTTAGATATGGACTAGGGCTTGGGAGGGCTCGTCTAAATTCTGGATTAGAGTGATAAGAAATTTCAAGATTATCTTTAGCTCTGGTTATGCCAACAAAAAAAAGCCTCTTTTCCTCTTCATCATCAAACCTTCCTTCAAGAGGCATAACTCCATAATTTGCTCCACTTATAAATACATATTTAAATTCTAGGCCCTTAGAGGCATGAAGGGTCATAAGCTTTACAGAGTCTTTTTCAGGGTCTATTATGTCATCAATTACTTGACTCCCATAAAGGCTTAAATAATTTATAGCCCTTTTTACTCCCTCAAATATTTCAA
>DIRE01000010.1:40120-65687 GCA_002426575.1 Clostridiaceae bacterium UBA5444
GCAATAATATATGGATGTTGGTGAAAGATATGTATCTAGATCAAAATAATCATATATCTCATATTCAAGCTTTTCTATATTATGGTCTTTATTTCTATTGTGGCACCAGTCTTTAAAACAAAGAATCTTTTGGGATACCCCTTTTAGGGAATTTGTATCTCCAGTATTAAATTCAGTTAGCAGATTATTAAATTGCTTTTTTGTTTGCGCTATTCCATACTTTTTATCGCATACTACATACTCGTAGCTATCTATATCTCTATTATTTATAGATACTCTAAAAAGTCTATAAATCCAATAAGCCATCGGTATATCCTTTATTGTTTTTTGGCTGGATACTTCGTATGGTACTTTCTCTCTTTTAAATACATCCTCAAATACCTGAGACTGCATCTTCATTCTATAAAAAATTGCTATATCTTTATATGAATCCCCCCTACCTACTATATCTTTTATTTTATCTGCAATATACACGGCTTCATTAAAGGAATCATAATGTCTTTTTACAACAATAGCTGATCCCATATCTCTTATCCCCTCAAGGGATGATGGGTCATCTAAAAATACCTTTGCAGCTGTAAGTATGGACATGGTTGATCTATAGTTTATTGGAAGAGTCATAACTGACGCATTATACCTTTCCTTAAAAGTATCAAACATATCACCCCTGCTTCCCCTCCATGTATATATTATCTGATTTGGATCTCCAACTGCAAATATGTGGGTATTATCCCCCTTTAGCCCATCAATCATATTAAGCTGGGAATCATCTGTATCTTGGAACTCATCTATTATGATCCAGGAAGGTTTAAACGAACCGTCCCTCAAAAGTTTTGAAGCCATTTCAATTAAGTCATCAAAATCCAGTATATTTCTGTTCTTCTTTTCCATATTTAATTTATCTACAAATACGTCAAAATCGTCCTTATACTTCATGTTTCCATAGTGTTTAATTCCTTTTCTATGGTTCTCAAGCCTACTTTCTATGTTGTTCTTATATTTTATATTAAGTTTATTTTTGTTTATAACACTTTCAAACAGCTCTGAAAGTCCTACATTATCAACTATTGTAAAATCCTTCGTAAATCCCAAAGACTCAATAGGCAAAATATTAGATAATAAATAGTTTGCAACACTGTGGAATGTTCCAAAAAAGCACATATCCTTAGGGTCAATAGGTGACGGTGACACGCTATATGCTATAATTCTTTGCTTTATCTCCTCTGCTGCCTTGTTTGTAAATGTGAGTACTACCATATCATTTAATGGTACATTCTTTATATAGTGTAAGTACAATACTTTATTTACTAGCACAGTAGTTTTGCCGCTTCCTACACTTGCATTTAAAAGTAAGGCCTTATCCTCACAAAGTACTGCATCCTTCTGATATTTATTTAGTTTTTCAAACTGCCCTAAGTGGCCACATTGAAGCATAATATCACCTACTTAACAAGTTCATCATACCTTCTCATAATTTTATACTGCATATCATTAGAATCTTTCTCTATAATTCTAACCCCTATATCAAATGAATTAGGAACCTTTACATATCTTTTAATAGTATTTATAAGCTTCCTTTTATTTGTATCCTCTAAAATCCAGTCCTTATAAAAGTCAAAGTCAGTAACAAAATTCAGCACATTCCCCGAAATCTCTACATTATCAATAGTAGTCAAAAAGCTGTGGAGGTATTCGCCTCTTTTGTTCAAAAATGCTACAAACTCCTTCCAGTTTAAAGGAAGCTCCTCTAATGCATATTTATATTCTTCAATCATATAAGGAGTTGGTGGTTCGGCTTTAATGCTTACTGGCACCTGTTCTTGTTTTAGCAAAGACTTTAATCCCCAAAGAACCAGTTTTTTATCAAGGTGATAGTCACCAACACATGCTGGGCAGCCATCATCACATTTGCAGTTTTCGACCAAAAGTATACTGTTTTTTATAATATCATATCCAAAATCATAAGCCTTTTCCGTAAATCCAAGGCCTCCAGGATATAAATCATATAGCAATATAAAAGACTTTTTATTTTCCTCAGAATCATCACTAGTATTAAATATAGTACTTGCCATATCTTCTCTTGTTGCCATTGTTTTCATAAGTGCAGCATTTAAAATACTGTGTTTTAAGCCATTATAATAGTTGTGGTTTGTATAGCTATTGAAAACCCAATCCACTTCATCTGGTACAGAGTACCACAAGCCTTCAGTCTCAAGTTCCTGGTAAAGTGGAATAGTTATTCTTTCAAATCCTAAGTTCTGGCGGTTATGAAACTGAACCATCTTATATGCTGGTATAGCCTCTTTTACCAATACATCACCAAAGTGTTCCTCAGTCTGATTAATTCTTTTTTGCTTAAACTCTCTCATTATATTTACATTCGTTTCAACAAAAGGTACTGTAAAATAGTTCATATCCACAGGCAAAACCGTTGCAATCCTATTTACAAGGTCTAATTCTTCAACAATATACTGGCAAGCATCATGTATATAAATAGCCTTTGGATACACCTCATGGAATGCAAGTGTCTCGTCCATTTCAGTTATTATAGTACCATTTGCTTTGTTTAAAACTTTGTATGTATTGTTATTTATATTTCTTAAATTAAAATCTCCAGCAGGGAACTCTTTTCCAACCCATACAAAACTTCCGTTATCACTTTTTAATTCGTTGGCCTTAATAAGCACTGGGACAATCTCTCCTAAGTCTGGAAAAGTAGCTGCATCATCGAGAGTCAAAGGCAATTCTGCAGCAGCTGCACGTACATGAGCAAGCTGTATAAATAAATTATTTTTATCTATTACAGCATTTTCAACCTTTTTGTCTATAATCCAATCATTATTTATGGCTATATACTGGTCTATAGGCGATACATCGAATATAAGAAGCCCAAAGCTTATATCTCCTCTTCTCCCAGCTCTTCCAAGCTGCTGCCAAAAAGATGCCCTGCTTCCAGGGAAGCCGCACATTATAGAAAGATCTAACTTTCCTATGTCCACTCCAAGCTCTAATGCATTTGTGGAGATAACGCCCATTAAATTTCCATTAGATAATCTCTCTTCTATATCTTTTCTCTCTTCGGGAGTATACCCTCCCCTATATCCTGCAATTAAGTAGGACATATCTCTGCCGAGGGAAGGTTTGTTATCCATATTTGTTAGTCTATCTCTAGACTCTTTAAGGACAACCTCAACCCCTCTCCTGCTTTTGCAGAATGTAATAAACCTAATATTTTGTTCAACAAGATCAGGTATAAGGTCTGCCACCTCCTCTTCAGGCCCTTTCCTATACTGGGTATCTCTAACAAAAGGAGGCTGCCAGAGAAATACCTTCTTCTCCCCAGAAGGTGATCCATCCTTCTCTATATGTGTAAATGTACTGCAGCATACCTTTTCTGCAAGTTCTACTGGATTTGCAATAGTTGCTGAGCTACATAATATTTGCGGGGAGCTATTATAATATCTGCAAATTCTATTTAAGCGTCTCATTATATTTGCCATATGAGATCCAAAAGCTCCTCTATAAACGTGAAGTTCATCTATTACAATGAAACCTAATCTAGAAAAAATATGATTAAACCCGTAAAGGGAGTGGTTAGGCAGAAAAGATGAATTTATCATTTCAGGGTTTGTCAATATTATATTTGCATTTTTTCTAATTCTTCCCCTCTCATTTGTAGGTGTGTCACCATCATATATGCCTGCTTGTATTCTTTTTGCTCCAAAATACTCAAGTATAGGAATCATGCTCCTATACTGGTCATGGGCTAAAGCTTTTGTGGGATATATAAATATTGCCCTACACCTTGGATCATCTAATATCTTTTGTATAACAGGAAGCAGGAAGCTTAAGGTTTTACCGCTAGCAGTTGATGTGGTTATTATTACATTTTTGCCCTTATTAGCCTCATTAAACATATCTGCTTGATGACTATATAATCTGTCTATCCCTTGGCTTTTTAAATAGTCAACTATCTCTTTATTTAGTTCTTCAGGGAAATCAGAAAAGGCTGCATCTCTAGGTGAAATATATAAACTGCCTATTATCTTGTCTTTAAATCTATCAAGTTTAAAATTATTCATGGTTTTTCCCCCTGAGATTGTTATTATTGTTCAATACTATAATCAAAAACTTTTTTAATTACATTTAGATATTCTATAGGTAGATTTGAAAAAAAACTCTTTCCGCTTAAATAACTTAAGTCCCCTTCAATTTCACCAAAACCTATACTATGTGCATATAACAATTGATTTTTAATCCCAAACTCTTTTCTAAAATAATTATTTACATTTCTATCTCCATATTTCATATCACCTATTATAGGATGACCAATACTTGATAGGTGAGCCCTTATTTGATGGCTTCTTCCCGTAATTAGCTCAATTTCAACTAAAGAATATTCCCCATTACTTTTTAAGCACTTGTATTTTGTACAGACTTCTTTTCCTTTATTCCCTTTATTATCAGATATTTGGGATATATTATTTACTTCATCTTTTGTAATATATCCTCTTAGCTCCCCTGACTTATCCATTTTACCCTTAATAACGGATATATACTTTTTTTCTATTCTTCTTTCTCTTATTAGCTCGTTTAATTCTTTAAGAGATGCATAGTTTTTTG
Source organism: Clostridiaceae bacterium UBA5444 (assembly GCA_002426575.1). Taxonomy (GTDB): domain Bacteria; phylum Bacillota; class Clostridia; order Clostridiales; family Oxobacteraceae; genus UBA5444. The sequence goes on from DIRE01000010.1 coordinate 44,744, forward strand.
CAAATATTATAATCCCTCCCGTATTTACATCTAACCTGTTTACTGCTGCAGGTCTAAATGTAATTTCTTCCTCAGGATTATACTCCCCAGATTTATAAAGATAGTATATTACCTGACTAATTAGAGTATTTTCTTTGTGTGTTTTATCAGAATGCACAAAAGTACCTGTATCTTTATCAATAAGCAATATATTTTTATCTTCATATATAATAGTAAGGTTAGTGTTAGTATGTATCTTATCTATTTTTTCTACATTTTCTTTTGGTGAATCTATATTACTAATATCACTAATACTTATTTCTATAGAGTCACCTTCGATTAATCTATAATTTTCTTTAGCCTTTTTTCCATTTACCTTTACACGGCTTTTTCTTATTATTTTATATATGTCAGAAAGAGAAACATTAGTTAAATACTTTCTAAGAAATCTATCCAGCCTCTGTTCTGATTCATTTGCTGTTACAATAATAGTCTGATTCATTTCCTTCACCTCTAGGTAAATTTTAAATTTATAATTCATATAATTATATTATATATAAAGCTTACTGTAAAATTAATAGTTAAAGTGGGGGCAACTTGTGAAAAAAAATAATCTATTATTAATTATTACCATAATAATAATTTTTCTCTGTTTATTTTTTACCTTAACTCATGATAATAGCAATTTCTTATATGCGGGCAGCAAAAGTATTAATAACACTAGCATACTTATTGATGTAAATGCCAAAACGCTTTATGTAGCATGCAACAAAGAGATAATTAAAACCTACCCAGTGGCTGTAGGGCTTCCTGACACCCCTACGCCCATTGGAGACTTTACTATAATACAAAAAGATAGATGGGGTGAGGGATTTGGCTCTGCATGGCTTGGTCTTAATGTGCCTTGGGGGCAATATGGTATACATGGGACAACAACACCAGAATCAATTGGTTATGCAGCATCTCATGGCTGTATAAGGATGAACAATATTGACATTGATGATCTTTATAAAACAGTAAGCATAGGAACTCCAGTTAAAATATATGGAGGAATATATGGGCTGTTCGGAAACGGTTTTAGATATATTATACCAGGAGATAGAGGGGCAGACGTATTATTTGTACAGAAGAGGCTCAATGAGCTGGGATTTTATACAGGAGCTATAGATGGTATATATAGTACAGAGCTCGAAAGAGCTATTAATAGATTCCAAGAATCAGAGGGCTTAGAAATAACCAATATAGTTGATGACAGTTTATATGAAAGCCTTGGTATTAAACTTTTTGAATAAGCCTATGTTTTAAGTAACTGTTGGCTTTTAAACCGGATATGTTGATTGACTTCCGCTGCTCCGAAATGCCTATTTTTTTCTAAAATAAATAAAGAGGATAAAAATAGGCATTTAAGTCGCTGCGTAAGTCAAATCAACATATCCTGAAGCCAACACTGTTCTAAAACATAAACAAAAAGTAAAGTAGGCAAAACATGTCTACTTTACTTTTTGTTTATTATTTTTCTAATTGCTCGATCCATGCATTAACTGATGCATCACTTGGCATTCTCCAATCTCCCCTTGGAGATAGGCATATTGTGCCAACCTTTGGTCCATCAGGCATGCAGGAACGTTTAAACTGCTGAGAGAAAAACCTTTTATAAAAAAGTTTGAGCCATTTCTTTATTTCTCCCTCGCTATATTTTTCGCCAAATGCTTGTTTTGCTAAAAATATAACCTTTTGTGGAGGCGCACCATATCTGACCATATGATAGAGGAAAAAGTCATGAAGTTCATATGGTCCTATGTGATCTTCAGTCTTTTGGGCGATTTCTCCTCCCTTATGGGTTGGAAGAAGCTCAGGACTTACTGGAGTATCTAATATATCAAGCAATATGTCTTTTACATCTTCACTTACTTTATTATTAGCAATCCATTTAACCTGATATTTAACCAGAGTTTTTGGTATTCCACTATTTACTGCATACATTGACATATGATCCCCATTATAAGTTGACCAGCCAAGTGCAATCTCAGATAAATCACCAGTCCCTACTACAATGCCGCCTTCTTTATTGGCAATATCCATTAGTATTTGAGTTCTTTCCCTTGCCTGAACATTTTCATAAGTAACGTCATAAACCTCAGGATCATGATTAATATCTTTAAAATGTAAAAGACAGGCATCTACAATGTTTATTTCTTTTAAGTTTGTGTTTAATGCCTTGCATAATCTAATTGTGTTGTTATAAGTCCTGCCTGAAGTACCAAATCCTGGCATTGTTATGGTGTGTATGTTTTGCCTAGGTAAGTCCAAAACCTCAAAGGTTTTTAAAGCAACAAGCAAAGCTAAAGTAGAGTCAAGACCTCCAGATATGCCTATAATAGCCTTATTAAGTCCTGTGTGTTCAATACGTTTGGCTAGTCCTGAAACCTGTATATTAAATATATCAAGACATCTATTGTTCATAACCTCATCACTTGATGGCACAAAAGGATGAGGCTCTACATATCCTATAAAGTCATCATCTGCTAATCCTAAGCAATTAGATTGTTTAAATGCAATACTACGTACTGGTTTCTTAAACTTTTCTTTTGCTTCTCTAAATGTTAGGTTTCTCCTTCTCTCAGCTATTAGTCTTTGCAAATCCACATCACAAAAGATAAATGAAGATTCTCTATTAAACCTTTCTGATTCTTTAAGTACTGCTCCATTTTCACAGATTATTGAATGTCCACTAAAAACAAGATCTGTTGTAGATTCATGTACACCAGATGATGCATACACATAAGCTGAGGAAAGCTTCCCGCTTTGGCCTTTAACCATACTTACCCTATATTCAGCCTTATTGACTATCTCATTGCTTGCAGAAAGATTTATAAGTACTGATGCACCAGATAATGCTAAAAAAGTACTTGGAGGGATAGGCGCCCACAAATCTTCACATACCTCAACTCCAATACAATATTCAGACCTGTCCATATCTTGAAATACTAAATCCGTTCCAAAAGGAACATTTTGTCTAGCATAATGTATCTCGCTATAATCTATATTACTGCCTGAAGTAAACCATCTTTTTTCATAAAACTCACTGTAATTTGGCACATATGTCTTTGGTACAACCCCAAGAATTTTTCCGCCTTGTATAATTATGGCACAGTTAAATAAGTATTCTTCTACACGAACTGGAGAACCTACTACAAATATTATGTCCATGTCTTTTGAAAAGTCGCATAAGCTGCATACCGCATCCTCTGAAGATTTTAAAAGTACCTCTTGACCAAATAAATCCCCACAAGTATATCCTGTTATACATAGTTCAGGAAAGACTATAAGTGATATCTTTTTTTTGTCAGCTTCTATTAATATCTTTTTTATTTCTTGAGCATTATACAAGGTGTCTGCTACTTTTAATTTAGGTACTGCAGAGGCCAATCTTACATAACCAAAGTCTTTAAGCATGTTACCCTCCTCCAAATATCTGAGGAAAATTCCTCACATCATAATAATACTAATACTATTAATGCCTAGTTGAGCCACTACTTGCTGCTAATTGAATTAATCAATATCTCAGCTGAGCCCATATTAGTTGCAAGAGGAACATTGTGAACATCACATATCCTAAGAAGTGCTGTCACATCTGGCTCATGAGGCTGCGCAGTAAGCGGATCACGAAGAAATATAACCATGTCAATATCACCTGCTGCAACCGCTCCTCCTATTTGCTGATCTCCTCCTAAAGGGCCAGATAAGAATCTATGTACATCAAGCCCCACTATCTCGCTTATTAATTTACCTGTAGTTCCTGTGGCGTAAAGTTTATGCTTCTTAACTTCTTCCTTATGCTTTTGTACAAAAGCTATCATATCATCTTTCTTTTTATCATGCGCTATAAATGCAATGTTCAAAATAATCCCCTCCATCATTCGTCATTCGTTTAAAATCTTTAGTTTATGGCTGTGTTCTAAGTAACTGTTGATTTTCAAACCAGATATGTTGATTGACTTCCACTGCTCCAAAATGCCTATTTTCTCTAAAATAAGTAAAGCTGGCGAAAATAGGCATTTAAGTCGCTGTTCCAGTAAATCAACATATCCTGAAACCAGCATTGATTAGAACACAACCTGGTTTATTAAAAGTTTATCTTGTGTCTTCTCATTCCAACATTTAAAACAAGGCCAGTTGCAACCATGCTTGTAAGCATAGAACTTCCCCCATAGCTTACAAAAGGCAGTGTAATACCTGTAATAGGCATAAGTCCTATTGTCATTCCAATGTTCTCAAAAGCTTGGAATAGGAACATGGCAGTTATACCAGTAACAAGCATTTCTCCAAATTTATCTTTGGCTATTTTGGTTACCTTAAAGCACTTTAAAATAAATGATATATAAAGCAAAACAAGAATCAGGGCGCCAATGAACCCAAATTCCTCACCCAGTACAGAAAATATAAAGTCTGTATGGGGCTCAGGAAGAAACTTTCCTTCACTTTGAAGCCCTTTTCCATATCCCATTCCCCAAAGCTGTCCTGAGCCTATGGCAATCATAGATTGATTGATATGGTAAGCCGCGCCTAATGGATCTAGACTAGGATCTAGAAATACTTTTATCCTATCTTGTTGATGAGTCTCTAAAAATGGAAAAATAGCAAATATAGATGCTATAGCTACTCCAATTCCTCCAAAGAATACCCTTAGATCAAGACCTGCCATAAAAACCATTCCCACAATTATAAAAATAATTATCAATGTGGTCCCAAGATCTGGTTCCTTATATATTAATATAAGTGGAGGTATAGAATATAAAAGCAATATACCTATATTCTTAATATTATTAATATCCCCATCAAATTCCTCAATTTTTTTGGCTACCACTATTATTAATGTTATTTTCATAAATTCTGATGGCTGAACTCCAAAAGAGCCTATTCCAAACCAGCTGCTTGCTCCATTTGTTACCTTGTTTAGCGCAGATACTGCAACCAACATACCTAAATTAATTATATATAAAACCTTATAGTATGCTTTAAATGTTGAATAATCAATAAATACTGTTATTAATAAAAGTATAACGCCAATAATTGTCCATACAATCTGCATTATGAAATTTCTCTTTGATCCTCCAGCAAATACTCCTGTTGCGCTTGCTATGGTTGCAATGCCTATAGCACATATGCAAAGTACATTAAAAAGTATACTAAAGTCAAAATTCTTAATCATTTTTTTGTTTATAGCCACTTGCAACACCTCTTCTTGTAATTCACCCTAAGATTACATCAAGTTACTTTTCATTAAAATTTAGTTTATTGTAAAATAAGGTTTAAGTACACATAAAAAATTATAACATATATTATTATACCCTTCCATAGCCAGAAACAGTAAAAAATAAAATCCGTTAAGCGGATTTTATTTTCCAATATCTTTTACTTTTTTTATTGGTATATTAGCAATCAATGCCGATATATTGTCATTTCTACTTCTTCCATCACCCGTATCTAGAGATATTTCTATACCATCCTCATCAATTTCTGCATAATCAGAAATAACCTTTATAAGATCTCCTTTTATCATATTAAGAAATTGAGGTGGCATATTTGCCCTATCATGAATTAATATTAGTTTTAATCTTTCTTTAGCCACATCCTTGCTTGTATTCCCATATTTGCCCACGTTTTTAAATACATCCATTAATGCCTACCCCCCCTATTTAATATTGAATATTTTCTTAATTATGCTTATAAATCCACCATGATTCTGTTCTAGATCCAACATTGGAACCTTCTCTCCACAAACCCTCCTTGCAATATTGCAGTAGGCCTTTCCAGCCATTGAATCCTCATCTGTGACCACAGGCTCCCCCTTATTGGTAGATACAATTATTTTATTATCATCAGGGATAACCCCTAGTAATTCTATGGATAGTATATCAAGCATATCCTGAATGTTTAGCATATCCCCTTTTCTTGCCATATCAATGTTAAGTCTGTTTATAATAAGCTGATGGTCACTCATTCCCTTTGTTTCAAGTTTTCCAATTATTCTATCTGCATCCCTTACTGCTGATACTTCAGGTACTGTAACTATTATAGCCCTATCTGCGCCTGCTATAGCGTTTTCAAACCCATGCTCTATTCCTGCGGGGCAATCTATCAAAACATAATCGAATTCCTTTTTTAATTCGATACAAATGTTTTTCATCTCATCTGGTGTTATTGCTGTTTTATCTTTGGTTTGAGCTGTTGGCAAAAGGTATAGACCCTCAAACCTTTTGTCTCTTATAAGAGCTTGCTTTAATCTGCATAATCCGTTTACCACGTCAACAATATCATAAACTATTCTATTTTCGAGCCCCATAACAACATCTAAATTTCTAAGACCTGTGTCAGCATCAACAACAACAACCTTTTTACCAAGATTAGCAAGGGCTGTCCCTAAATTTGCAGTAGTTGTAGTTTTGCCAACCCCTCCTTTACCTGATGTTATAACATATGCAATACCCAATAAAATCCCTCCAAACCTTCTTCAAATTTAACTATAATGTTTTCTTTTTTAAAATACTTTAGATTAACTTGTATATTTAATATTGCTTATTGGGTATATAGGGTTCAATTATAATATACCCATCTTTTATTCTAGCAAACTCTGGGCACTTAGGCTTCACAATCTCTCCATCTGGGGGTCTCGATATTATGTCTGCTATTCTAAGTTGCGTTGGCTGCAGCGAAAAGGCAGCGATTATGGCTTCTTGATTCCCTGATGTTCCAGCATGAACCATGCCTCTTAAAGTACCCATAACTATTATATTTCCTTCAGCTTTGATTTCTGCTCCCGCATTTATATCTCCAATAAGAACAACATTTCCTGGATAATCAATGCCCTGCCCTGAACGCAATGTACTAATAACAAATTTGGTCTTCCCTTCGCTTATTCCATCAAAAACCTTTTCCTTTTCTTCCTCCATGTTTTGGATTACTATACCACAATCTCTATATACAATTTCTTTTATCTCATCTTGATGTTCTTCATCAATATTAGTTTTTGAAAAATCCATATACACATTTCCACTTTTAAAAAAATCCTTTGACCTGTATATTTTCTCTTCAATGGCTGATTTTATATTTTCAAAATTACTGTTTTCGATGCTACCCTCATTAACAGTGATTATAACACCATTTTTAGTCCCTTTGAATAGCACATTCTGAACTTCCATGAAAACCCCTCCGTTAACTTATCATCGTGTAAAGTAATCCAAAGCTTTTCTGAGCGTATTCCTGAACATATATGTAAAACATATTTATTATAAATTTCTTCAAGAAAACAATAATTCCTGCATATAAATCTATATTTTTTGATATTAGTAATTATATTCAGATATTATGGCCAAAAAATATACTAATCATATAAATGGCACAAAAACTTCTATACTAAGGAAAGTCCTTGTGCCATCTATTTATCTTCTATCTTTTTCCCTATTTTTGCTGCTTGGGTTGTTCAGGTTTGTTCAATCCAAAATAATACTCATATATATCTCTAGCCACATTGGAGCTTCCATATCCACCGCCTTCGTGGATTACAACAGCTACAGCTATTTCAGGGTCCTTCTCAGGGGCAAATCCTGCAAACCATGAATAGTCATCCCTGCCTCCGGATGCTTCAGCTGTTCCAGTTTTACCTGCTGTTTTAACCTTCATATTTCTAAAAACAGCTCCAGCCGTTCCACCCTCACCTGTAACTGCATCCATCCCTTTTATTACTAAAGGAAGGGTAGTTGGTTTTAAATCAGCCTTACTAAGTACTTCTGGTTTAACCTCTTTCTCTATTGTTCCATCAGGTTTAACCACCTTTTTAACAAGATGAGGCCTATACTTTGTTCCACCGTTTGCAATAGTTGCAATATAATTAGCCATCTGAAGAGGGGTAAAATGGTCCTCACCTTGGCCTATAGCTGCGTTTAGAGGTAGACCTTTATTGTTATACTCATAAGATGCATTTCTAACGCCATCAACTATTCTTGCCCTAATCTTTGAGCTGGAAATTCCTGCAGACTTAAGCTTATCATAATCCCTATCATTGTTATCTATCATATTAAATATAAGATCTTTCTGCTCATCTGTAGGAGTAAAAGTACCTATCTTTGGATCATAATTAGGTGAACTTATATCCTTTATTACGCTATAAAAAGAGTAATTAACCGCCTTTTGCTTAACCATCTCTCTGTTTGCAACATTTCCTGGGTTCTCAGCGATTTCAATTCCTGTAGGATCATCTGAAAGTCCAAACATCTTAGCATATTTGGCTATATTTTCAAGAGTTACCCTACGACCGGTTTCGAAAAAGAAAACGTTGCATGAGTTTTTTAAAGCGCCTACTACGTCAAGATTGCCATGGTGGCCTCCATAGTAATTGTAAATCCAGCAGTTGCCGTGAAAATTCGGTACACCAGTATAATGGCCTCCACAGTATATTGGGGTGTCAGGAGTTATTGCCCCTGTCTCTAGTCCTGCAATTGCAGTTATCATCTTAAAAGTAGATCCTGGGGGAACAGAACTTTGTGTAGCATAGTTAAACATAGGTTTTAAAATACGTTCTTTATCCACGTCAGGGTGTTCTTCATTAAGAGGTAATAGTTTTTTTCTTACCTCTTCCGTAAAGCCACCTGTTGCAGCCATTATATTAGGATCATATCCACCTGGTCTGCTTGCTAATGTAAGTATCTCTCCCGTGTGAACATCTATAACTACAGCTGCAGCCCTTGTAGCATTAGGATATGCCTTTTTGCCTATTTCCCCTTTTCTAAGCTTTGCCATTGTATCGTCAAGATACCTCTCCGTGGCTTGTTGAAGTCCTTGATCAATTGTCAGCACAACATTATCTCCAGGTACAGGATCCCTTATACTTAGTTCCTCAGCAACCCTTCCATTTGCATCAACCCTTACAGTCCTTCCGCCCTTTTCTCCTCGTAAGTAATCCTCTGCATATTTCTCTATTCCATCTCTTCCAACTAAATCTTGGTTTACATCATATAATTTATCTTTATATAACTCCATATCCTTTTCCCCAACCTTTTTAAGGCTTCCTATGGTTAGTGATGCCATATCACCATAAGGATATGTTCTAAGAGGTTTAATTTTAACATCGACTCCTGGCAGATATAAAGATTTTTCCATTATCTCAAAAGCAGTTGTTCTACTTACATATGCAATTTCAACAGGCTTATATGCCATATATCCCCTATCTTCAATCATCTGTCTTATAACCATCATTTGTCTTATAAACTCTATATTTTCGCTTCCGTCGCTATTGAATTTATGCTCTTCTTTTGTAGGATATATCTCATAGTGTTTCTGCAGATATCTGAAGGTTTCCTCAGCACTTAGTTTTTCATCAATCCCTTTATCTTTTTTCCACTTTTTTGCTGCCTTTTCTATATATTCTTTTCTTTTATTCTCGTCCTCATAGTTATTAGGAAAGTCAAATTCAAAAGCAGGTTTATTGTTTTTATCTTTTTTTATTATTATGCAAAAATCATCTTTGATCTTCTCATTATTTTTATTTAAAATGTCTACAAGTTTTTCAATGGTACCAATCAAATTCTTCTTTTCTTGTTTGCTTTGAGGTTTCATCATAAACACTGTATAACTTTGTACATTAGTTGCTAGCTCAATACTATTTCTATCTAATATTTTGCCTCTAGGAGCATCATCCTCAACAATTCTTATGCTTTTATCCTGCGCTTGACGTCTATAGTCCTCTCCCTTAACAATCTGTATATCTATAAGCTTAATAAGTATTGATGAGAAAAAGACTATGGCAAGCGCAACTACAAAGTTATATCTTGTAAAAACTTTTTTCTTTTCCATGGAATCACCCTTTTAAAAAAATAGCAAATAATTTTCTATTTCTAAAACATTTTAGCTGGGTCTGAAAAGTATTTTTCATTAAGTCTTGAAAAAAACTTAAACAGTATTGCCGCTAATACTGCATTATAAATAGCTTCTGGCAGTATAACACTTGTTAGAGATTCAATAAAATTTTCATGATTTAGTCTTGTCACAAATAAAAGAGCAAAAACTATTAACTCTTTTAGTATTGTTCCTAAAAATGTAAATATACTAGGAATAAATATATTATCCTTATATACTTTTTCTTCTACTATTCCAATTAAGTAAGCGCAAATCATACAAGCTATGGAATTAAGGCCAAAGACGCCGCCAAAAAAAACATCTTTTAACATGCCTCCAGCTATCCCCATAACTGTACCCCTTGGATTCCCATTTATAAGTGTATAGCATATTATAAATGTTAGCACTATATCAGGTTTAACACCAAATATTCTAACGAACTCAAATAAGCTATTTTGTATGCTTACTAAAAATAGTAAAAATATAAATGGAAAAACAATCTTCTTCACATTAATTCCCCTCATCTGGATAATCTGTATCCTTCATTGAATTAGTAATAACAAAAACTTCTTCAAGTTTATTAAAATCTACCTCTGGTTTTATTATTAAAGTTTTAGTAAAGTCTCCATTATCACTTTCTATATCTTCAACAACTCCTACTTTCACACCTTTAGGGAAAAACTTGCTTATGCCAGATGTAGCAACAATATCTCCCTTTTCCACTTTAGAATCTGCAGGAAGGTATAACATCTTGCACTTTCTCTCTCCACTTGATCCTGAGTAGCCTTGTATCATTCCCTGATCTCTAGTACGGCTTACTTCTCCACTAACCCAACTTCTTTCATCTACCATGGACAAAACTTTTGACCAGTTAGGGCCAACCTCAACGACTTGTCCAATAAGTCCATTGCTATTAACTACAGGGTAATACTTCTTAATTCCATGGTTGCTTCCTTTATCAATTATAAATGTATCGTTCCAGTTATCGGATCCCTTACCAACTATATTAGCTCCATAGTAGTCATAAACCTTATTGCTGTCTTTAAAGTCTAACATAGACTTTAATCTATCATTTTGAGATACTACCTGATCATAATCTATCAATTTTTGCTCTAGCTCAGAATTCTTCTTTTTTAGCTCTTCGTTCTCATTCTTTATAGTAGATATGTCTCCAATAAACCCAAAGAAATTTCCAACCCTCTGTCCTCCCATATAAAGATATTTTTGAACAGGGGTTAAAACATTTCCCACAACGCCTTCAAATACATTTACCCTATCCGTCTTTGAAGCTGTAAACCCTATAAACACAAAAAAAACTATACTCAAAACAATAACAATAGTTAGCAGTTTGTTTTGCAAAATACGGCGCATAGATACACCACTTCCTATCTATATTTCCTTGAAAGTGTAATTGAGTTCATAGAACCTAATTTGTCAATATTATCAAGAGCTTTTCCTGTACCAATTGCTACACAGTCTAGTGGATTTTCTGCAATACTAACAGGCATGTTTGTTTCTTTAATTATAAGCTTATCTATTCCATTTAGGAGTGCTCCTCCCCCAGTTATTATTATACCTTTATCCATTATATCTGCTGCAAGCTCAGGTGGTGTTTTTTCTAGAGTAGATTTAATTGCATCTATAATTGCATTTACTGGTTCACTTAAGGCCTCTCTAATTTCTACAGAGGAGATATTAAGTGTTTTTGGGAGTCCTGTTACAAGGTCTCTTCCCCTTATATCCATAGTTTTTTCTTCTTCATCACTGAAAGCAGAACCTATCTCCATTTTTATTAGTTCTGAAGTTCTCTCTCCTATCATAAGGCTATATTCTCTTTTAATATATGAAGCTATTGCCTGATCAAGTTCATCTCCAGCAATTCTTAATGATTTACTTGTTACTATTCCTCCGAGTGAAATAATTGCTATATCTGTAGTTCCTCCACCAATATCAACAACCATGCTTCCTGTAGGCTCTTCTACTGGAAGGCCTGCACCAATAGCTGCTGCCATTGGCTCTGGAAGAAGATAAACATTCTTGGCACCTGCCTGATATGTTGCTTCCTCTATAGCGTTTCTTTCAACCTGAGTTACTCCCGATGGGTAGCAAACAACTATCCTTGGCCTTACAAAGGATCCTTTACTAAATGCCTTACGTATAAAATGCTTCATCATGCTTTGTGTTACATCAAAGTCTGCTATAACACCATCTTTAAGAGGCCTTATGGCTGTAATGTTTCCTGGGGTTCTTCCTATCATCTTTTTTGCATCATTTCCTACAGCAAGTACATTCTTTGTTGAATCATTTCTTATAGCAACTACTGAAGGTTCCCTAAGTATAATTCCTTTTCCTTTTATATAAATTAAAGTATTTGCAGTTCCTAAATCTATTCCCATATCTTTTGATAATCCTAATGCTGACATATTAAGTCCCCTTTCAAATAACTACGTTTATATTATGTTTCTTTCTTTCATGCTTATATATTTCCCATCACCTATTATTATGTGATCAATTAAATCAATTCCAATTATCTTTCCAGCTTCATAAACTCTTTTTGTCACATCTATATCTTCCTTACTTGGTATAGGATCTCCTGAAGGATGATTATGACATATTATAATTGAAGCGCTTGAATTTTTAATAGCTTCAATAAATACCTCTCTTGGGTGGACAATGGATGAGTTTAGACTTCCAATTGAAATATCTTTTATAGATATAACAGAATTTTTTGTATTAAGAAGTATTAATCTGAGATGCTCTTTCTTTAAATATCTCATATCTTCCATAATAAGTTCTGCTGCATCCTTCGGTGTTTTTATAAAATAACTGTTATTATCTTTAAAGGATCTCACCCTTCTTCCTAACTCAAAAGATGCCTTTATTTGAGACGCCTTAGCAGGGCCTATCCCCTTCATTTTTTTTAGTTCATCAAAACTAAGTTCACATAGGTGTCTTATGCCTCTTTCATCTGAAAGTAGTTTGGTTGCAAGGCCTATTGCAGAGTCAGATCTGTTTCCTGTTCTTAATATAATAGCAAGAAGTTCTATATTAGATAGTACTTCAGATCCATATTTAGCAAGTCTTTCTCTAGGCCTCTCAGATATTGGCATATCTTTTATAGTCATATTTTTTTTATAATCATCCATAAACAACCTCTTAATCTACAGAAGCTTAACACCAAACTCCATTAAAAGATTTGAAAGCTTAAAAACTGGTAACCCCACTACATTGAAATAGCATCCATTTATCTTTTCCACAATTAAACTGCCATAACCCTGTATAGCATAGCTTCCTGCTTTATCATAGGGCCTTTCTCTTTCAATATAACGGTTTATCTCATCTGGGGTAAGACTCTTTATCTTAACTCGGGTAGTTTCAAAGTCAACAGCGTATTTACCATTATACACATTATAAACACATATCCCAGTATATACACTATGCCATTTACCTGAAAGCCTTCGTAGCATACCAAAAGCATCATCATAACTTTTCGGTTTTCCAAGTATTTCAGAATCTAAAACAACAACCGTATCTGCACCTATTATTAATGCCTCCGCCTTTTCGCCTTTTTTTAAGTTTTGTGCTACACTTTCTGCTTTTTTATATGATAGATATTTAACAGTATCCTCAGGGTTTTTTATATCTTCTATCTTTTCATCAAAATTGCTCTCTATTACATCAAATTCCATGCCGATGTTTTCAAGTATTTTCTTTCTGCGAGGCGACTTTGAAGCAAGTATTATCCGCATATTATCCTCCAAATGATTCTAATGAGTTTTATATATTATTAGGGCTACAATGAGACCTATAATAGACATAAAGTTCATATTTATTCCAAACCCAAATGTAATATTAACCACCTTAAGGTCAATTGGAAGAGGACCTGCACTAACCACAAAGCTTTTAGCAAGCAATTCAGGAAGGTATGGCTTTAATAAATCACCAACGAAGCTTCCAATAATTGCACAGCATAAGGACAAAACAATTAAATATCCTATACTTTTATGTGTCTTCCCTACCATGATTTTTCCCCCTTGGCTGATTATTATTCCATTATTTATGAAATAGTTTATCATTATTTTTCTATCATATAAATAAAATAAAACTATTCTCGGAATTAATGTATATAAAGCTGAAATTTATACATTCTTTTTTATTTAGCTATTATTTTAGGTTGCTGTTGTCTTTAAACCGGATATGCTGATTTGACTTTTGCTGCTCCGAAATGCCTATTTTTTTAAAATAAATAAAGTTGATAAAATAGGCATTTAAGTCGCTGCAAAAGTAAAATCACATATCCTAAAATCAGCACTGTAATAGAACATAACCTTTTATTAAAGAACTTAATTCCTCATAATAGTTTATCATTTAATTATATATGAAACAAGTATTACAGTTTCTTATATTCACTGTAACTTATAAACATCTAATGAAGTAAATAGAAAATATAGAAAGTACAGAAAGCATCTATAGATTTTATGCTTAATTTAGCCATTAATAAAATCTATAGATGCTTTCCTTAACCAATGATTCGTCTTGCGGTTACATATCGTCGGCTATAATAACTTTCGCTAAGCCTGCTGACTGTAATCCCGCTGCTAGTTGCTGCATGTATAAAACTTCCTCCACCTATATATATGCCAACATGTGAAATACTACTATTTCCCGAGGTTGCAAAAAAGACCAAATCCCCCGGCTTTAAATTATTTTTTGGCACTGCAATCCCATAAGCGGATTGACCTCTTGCGGTGTGCGGTAGTTTTATACCGAAGTTACCCATGACATGCATCGTAAAGCCTGAACAATCAAATCCATTAGGTCCTGAAGCTCCATAAACATACCTAGTTCCAGTATACTTTTTAGCATAGGATAATACAGAACTTATATCTGCGCTCCCCATAAATGCCCCGCTACCTCTTGAGGCAACCTTGATAGGCTTTGTACTGGTACTTCGTTTATTGCTGCTGCTTGCACTTACTTCAGGTTTTTTAACCTTTACCTTTTTTGAAGGATTTGATATAGCATAAGCTTTTCCATTCTGGAAAATGCATATAAGGGATAATACAGCAGTGAGTAGGAGAACCTTTCTTATAAAGGCACCCATTTTAACACTCCCTCCACGGCCTCCGAAGTTAGTTGACGGATGCGGGGCGAAGGAAACCCCTACCACCTATGCGATGGATTAACCCCATAAATAATATCCTCCGTACCATCAATGGATGGATTCGGCCTATTTAAAGTTATATTACCCTCCTGCTGTTAGGCTGTAGGATTTAGCCAATAACTTGTCTAATCCATTAATTAGAGCTATTGGCTTTCTAATCATCTCCTAACAAATGCTTCTTCTATATTATAACAATTATAGTCATTAATTATCAATACTTTTTTTATATATAATTACAAATTAAATAGTTTCATACTATTAAAATATAATTATTAGAATTTAGGATAGAGCCATTTGTATATTTTATAATCATATTTTACCTTTTTTATATAATTTTTTGTTTCTTTAAAGGGAATGTCATCAAGGTATTTGCCTGTCTTGCTATGCTCTTTATCGTTTAACCACTTGTTAACATTTCCCCTACCACCATTATATGCAGCAAGTATCAATACTAGATTATTTTCATCTTTAGGGGAGCCAAATTCTTCTATTAAATTGTTAATATACCAACACCCTATCCTTATATTCTGTTCCGGGTCATACAACATTTCATCATTAAATTCCGTAATATTTAGCTTTTCTGCAACCCACTTTCCTGTAGATGGTGTTATTTGCATAAGTCCTTTGGCAGACTTTTTTGACTCGGCTCTTGGATTATAAGAGCTTTCTACTTTTATAATTGCACTTATTAAATAAGGATCTAATTCATATTCTGCTGTATATTTTATTATATAACTTTTATACTTAAGTGGATAAAAGCGTTTTATAATACTTTTGTATTGAATAGATGCAACCGCTACTAAAACTAAAATAACCCCAATTATTATAGTGCATCTATTTACTCCATGTTTATGCATCTTAACCTCCATAAACTAGCAACCTGCCTTTTAGTATCTTCAATATCACCTGTATTATAGATAATATCTCCACCTAGTCTTTTTACAATCTCTAACTTTTTATCTATCGGCAGCTGTGAGTTAATCCTATTTATTGCCTCATCTTCTGTTATACAATCTCTTTTCATAAGTCGTATTAGCTGAGTCATTGGCTCTGTATAAACAAGCCAAACCTTATCACATAGGCAATCCATTCCAGACTCAAGTAAAACTGCCGCATCAATTATAATTATATCATTTGGGTTAATGTTTTTTAAACTGTCTATTTCTTGCATTATTACCTTTTTAATCTCAGGATGTGTTATGCTGTTTAATCTATTAAGCTTATCTTTATCATTAAAAACTATTTTTCCAAGAGCTTTTCTGTTTAAAGTGCCATCTTTATTTAATACAGGCGGCCCAAACTCTTTTACTATGGTGCGTAAAATATGGTGTCCAGGCTTAACTATTTCCCGAGCAATTATATCAGCATCTATAATTGATCCTCCTAATTCTTTTAATATATTGGACACAGTGCTCTTTCCGCTAGCAATTCCTCCAGTTAATCCTACTATTATAGTAATCCCCCCTATAACTTACTTAGCCTCAAACCAGCTTTCACCTATGTTAATATCTACCTCTAATGGCACATCTAATTCTACTGCAGATTCCATTATATACTTTACAATTGCCTTAACCTCTTCTACTTCATCTTTATGAACTTCAATTATCAATTCATCATGAACCTGAAGTATTAACTTTGATTTTAATTCTCTCTTTTTAAGTTCATAATATACCTTTATCATTGCCACCTTTATTATATCTGCAGCACTGCCCTGTATTGGTGTATTCATTGCTAATCTTTCACCAAAAGACCTTACATTAAAGTTAGATGATTTTATCTCTGGTATATACCTTCTGCGATTTAATATTGTAGTAACATAGCCATTTTGCTTTGCAAAGCTTATAGAATTATCCATATATTCCTTTACTTTTTCATATCTATTTAAATAATTATCTATATAATCTTTAGCTTCTTTCCTTGATATCCCAATATCTTTAGATAATCCATAATCACTTATACCATATACTATTCCAAAGTTTACTGCTTTAGCTCTGCTTCTCATAAGTGGAGTAACTTCATCCATTGGAACATTAAATACTTCTGAAGCCGTCTTTTTATGTATATCATCTTTATTATAAAAGGCTTCAATTAAATTAGTATCTTTTGATATATGAGCTAATACTCTAAGTTCAATCTGTGAATAATCAGCAGACAATATAAGAAAGTCATCAGTTGATGGTACAAACACCTTTCTAATTCTCCTGCCCATCTCAAGCCTCACAGGAATGTTCTGTAGATTAGGTTCTGTGCTGCTTATCCTTCCTGTTGCCGTTACCGTCTGATTAAAGCTTGAGTGGATCTTCTGGTCTTCTCTTACTATGTTTAAAAGCCCATCAACATATGTGGATTTAAGCTTCATAATCTGCCTATACTCAAGTATATTACCTACAATCTCATGCTGAGGTGCTAGCTTTTCGAGTACTTCTGCATCGGTAGAATAGCCAGTTTTTGTTTTCTTTATTACTGGAAGGTTTAACCTTTCAAAAAGTATCACTCCAAGCTGTTTGGGAGAATTTATATTAAACTCTTCCCCTGCATAAGAATATATTTGCCCAGTAAGCCTATCAATATCCTTTGTAAATTCTTCAGATAAATTAATAAGCATATCTTTATTTACAGTAAAGCCTTCTATCTCCATGTAGGCTAATACTTCTATTAATGGGTGCTCAACTTTATAGTAAAGGTCAGCCATGTCCATATCTTTTAGCTTTTCTCTTAAAACATCATAAAGCTTAAAAACTTTTATGGATTCAGTGCAAATATAGCTTTTCACTATATCCGTATTCTCTTGAGATTTAGAGGCATCTTCAATATCTTTTATTGTAGGGATTGATTCATTTAAAAACTTATATGACATATCGCTTACACTATAAGAGCTCTCAGATGGATTGAGCAGATAAGCTGCTATGGCAGTATCAAATTCAAGACCTTTGAGTATAATGCCATGCTTATATAGGCTAATATAAGCATCTTTTGCATCATGAGATATTTTTTTAATATTCTCATCTTCAAATATGCCCTTTAACATGTTTATAAATTTGTGATCAGGTGGTATATATAGCGGGTCTCTTCCTTCTGCATATATACCTATCCCCTCTATATCTGTATTATTAAAATCGCTCCCTCTTATATTAAATACAAATGAAAACATACCTTTCTTTTTAATATATTCTGTAATATCTAATATGGTTTTTTCATCTGCAATTATGTAGTTTTCTAATTGAGAAGCTTTAGCATCTTCAGATGAAGGTATTTTATCTAATAGACTTTTAAACCCTAATTCTTTAAAAAGAGACTTTATTTTTTCATTATCTGGTTCCTTTTTCTTCATCTCACCTAAATCAAAGTCAATAGGCACGTCTGTTACAATGGTTGCAAGTTTTTTGCTAAACTCTGCTTGTTCCTTATATTCTTCCATAAGCTCTCTAATTCTTTTTCTTTCAATCTTATCTATATTTTCAATTACACTCTCAACACTTCCAAATTGGGTAATTAACTTTAATGCAGTCTTCTCTCCAACTCCTGGAACCCCAGGTATATTATCTGATTGATCCCCCATAAGGCCTTTAAGATCAATAAACTGTGTAGGAGTTACACTGTACTTCTCATACAATGCCTTTTCATCATAGACATCTACTTCAGTTATACCTTTTCTTGTAATTGCTACTTTTACATTCTGAGAAATAAGTTGGAGTGCATCTCTGTCCCCCGTATAAATAAGGACATCCATTTTAGAGCCATATTCTTTTGCTAAGGTTCCTATTATATCATCAGCCTCATACCCATCTAACTCAAGTATTCCAATATTAAATGCCTTAAGTATATCTTTAACTAAAGGGAACTGCTCGTTAAGCTCTTGAGGCATTTTCTTTCTTCCCGCTTTATACTCTGCATATTCTTTATGTCTAAATGTTGGAGCTTTCCTATCAAAAGCAGTTATAATATAATCTGGATTCTCATCATTTATTATTTTTAGAAGCATTGTAGTAAAACCATATGCTGCATTTGTATGAACTCCCTCAGAATTAGTCAATGGTGGTAATGCATAATAAGCTCTATTCATAAGACTATTTCCATCTATTATAATTAATTTTTCCTTATTCACATACATCTCTCCTCTGCAATTAAGCCATTTTAACATTTATTATTAGCCATATATAAGTATATCATAACAGAATACCGTAAAAAAAGAAGATACCCATTCTTTAAGTATCTCCCTTATATATTATCTATTTCTTATTTATTTTTACTTTGGCACACCCAATGCTTTTTTCTATATCTTCTATACTTTTTTGATTCACTTCAGCTTTTTTATCTATATTTATGCCATCTTCTTTTTCTTTATTTAACTTTTCTCTTTCAGATAACAATTCTCTATATTTATCTTCAAGATTAATATAAGAAACATTAACATCTTCTATATTAAAATTATCTTTTAACTTTTTAATTAGTATATCTATATTGCTTTCTTCAATTATATAAGTATCTGCCTGTTGCGCTTGTGTTTTTACTTCCATTTCCCTTATTATTTCTACAATATCTTTATAATACTTTTTATATTCACTTTTTGTAATATTAATATTCACTTCTGCTGTATTGATTTTCTCTGCATCTTTCATAGCAGTGCTTAACCCACCTTTTTCTTTTGGATTTTCACCAGATGTAAACATTTGTTTATCACTAGAGGTAGCATTTTCTTCAGATACTTTCTTATCTTGACTAACAGCTGCATTCTCCTTTATATTTGCCATATCTAACTTAGCTTTTTTATTACCACCCAGCATACCTACTCCAATTGATACAGCAATTGTAATAACTGCTGCAGAAATGGCAATTCCATACTTTTTACTATATTTTAAAAAGCCAATACTTCTATTAGCTTTTGTATTTTCCTTTTCCAATCTATTTATAAGGTCATCATGGAAATCTTTAGGGGCATCTTCCTCTTCTATATTTTCACATGATTTTACAATACTTTTGAGAAGTTCGTATTCTGCCTTACAGCTATGACATTCATTTATATGTTTCTCAACTTCTATATATATATCATCATTATTTTTATATCTTTCATTATCTACATATTCAGACAATAATTCTAATACTTCAGAGCACTCCATATATACCCCTCCCTTCATTACTTAGACGATTTGGTTCCTTATTTGTTCCATATTTTTTAACTTATCCTTTAATATGGCTCTAGCTCTGCTTAGTCTAGATTTTACCGTTCCCATATTTAAGTTTAATATATTAGAGATTTCTTCATAGGAGTGACCCCTTATATCCCTCAATATTATCATGATCCTATACTCAGGTGGAAGTTCAATTATACATTTCTTAATATCCTTTATTTTCTCTTTTCTTTCTATTATATCTTCTGGGAGACTATTATGGCTTTCGATTGGTATTTCAAACTCTTTGGCAGAATCATTTACCATGGTAAGCGGCATAGCATACTTTTTTTTTCTTATCTCATCTATACAAACGTTAGATGTTATTCTATATACCCATGTACTAAAAGATGAGTCCCCCTTAAATGAGTTAATATTCTTGTATATCTTTATACATACCTCTTGAGCCATATCATACGCATCTTCCCTATTTCCTATCATTCTCAGAGCTATATTATATATCTTTTTTTCATAAGATGATATTAACTCTGAAAACGCATCCATATCACCATTTTTGCTCTTATTTACAAGTTCTCTTTCAGGGTAATCCAATTTCATCACCTCACTTGATTCAATAGGTATATATTCAATCAAATGAATATATTCTCCTCCTAAAAATAGGTTACAAATTCTTTTCAATTTTCCTACTCTTATGTTAATTCATTTTATATACATATTTTAAGTAACTGTTAATTTTTAAACCGGCTATATTGATTGACTTCCGCTGCTCCAAAATGCC
>DIRE01000010.1:65842-70927 GCA_002426575.1 Clostridiaceae bacterium UBA5444
CGCTGCTACAGTAAATCAACATAGCCTGACATCAACACTATACTAAAACATAGTCCAGAAATAAAACTTTCTTGATTTTTATATGCTGCTATGATATCATATTCTTTGTTATTAACTTATGCCGGTGTGATGAAATTGGCAGACGTGCAGCACTCAAAATGCTGTGTCCCTAGGACGTGTCGGTTCGAGTCCGACCACCGGCACCAAAAAGAAAAACTCTTAAAGAAGCTAAATACTCCTTTAAGAGTTTTTCTTTTTATATAGTATCATCACCCAACATAGCCTATAATTGAAAAAAGCTGCCTCTCCATAGAATAATTCAATCTGTGGAGAAACAACTTCTTTAATACATTCTTTTGAAACTTTAATCGGCCAACTTCTTTGAAAATTCCTTTTTCAAACGAATAGCGAGGATTAGCGTAATAATTACCCCTAAAGCATCTGCTACAAATTGTGAGTAAAAAACTCCGTATAATCCAGGCTGAATCTGATATGGCAGTATTTTTGTAAATGCAGATAATGAGTTTATATGCTTTGCAAAAAAACCTGGTAATATTAGTATAGCACCTATCAAAAATACACCCTGTCTTCCTATTGCCAATACTGCTGCCTGCTTGCTCTTTCCTAATGCCTGGAACAATGTCAGGTATATTATCTGGAAGCCTAAAAGTGGTCTTAACAGTCCTACTGCTATAACAAAGTCAACACCAGCCTTTATTACTTCTGGGTCTTTGCTGAATGCCATAACTAAAGGCTTTGCAAATACATCAAATACTACTGTTGCAATAATTGAAAACGCTGTTGTCCATACTAACGATATTTTTATTGCGTCTCTTACTCTTTGGTAATTTTTGGCTCCATAATTATATCCTACAAACGGCTGGAAGCCTTGGCCATATCCAATTATCACATATAACAGTATGGTATTTAATTTTATAACTATGCCTGTAGCAGCTACGGCAGCATCTCCGTATACGGCAGCTGCAGAATTTAAAAAGCTTATTGAAAGACTTGCTAAAAACTCCATACTGAATGATGGAATACCTATTTTAAAAATCTGTCCATATATCTCCTTCGAAGGTGTGAAGTTTTTAAAATTTATTTTTACAAGGTTTTTCTTTCTTACAAAATATAAAGCCAAATACAGGGTTGAAAATGCCTGCCCAATAATTGTTGCAATTGCTGCACCTCTTACCCCCATACCAAGAGGGAATATAAAAACTGGATCCAGCACAATATTTATTACTGCACCTATGGTTATAGCGAACATACTATATCTTGAGCTGCCCTCTGCACGGATTATATTGTTTAAAGTCATGTTGACTATATTAAATATTGCACAGATTATAAGTGGTCTACTGTAATCGATTGCATATGGCATCATGGTTTCAGATGTTCCAATAAACCTCAAGATATTCTCAATAAATATAAGTCCAAAAACTGCGACCAAAGTTCCTATAATAATTGCCGTACCTACGGCCGTGGAAGCAGTCTTATTTGCTGTCTCATTATCTTTCGCACCAAGGCGTCTTGAAATATATGAAGCAGATCCAACTCCAAGCCCCTGCCCTAATGCGGCGATTACTAGAAAAATTGGGAAAGCTATGGATACTGCACCCATTGCAGCAGTATCATGAAGCATTCCTATAAAAGCTGTATCAGTTAGGTTATAAATTGCACTAATCAACATAGCAATAATCGCTGGTAAGGAGAGGTTAAGTAGTGTTTTCTTAATATCACCTTCTGCTAGTAAATGCGTTTTTCCTGATATTTCATCATTTCTTTTTTCATCCATTATACTCAATGCTCCTATCATTTCTTTTATTTTATAAATTTATATATTACTTGGACAAAAAAATCTATATTGTCCTCTCTCTCTTGTGGATATGATTTAATAATAAAAGGAATTGACCTGACTATAATCTCGGTAAGTTTTACCTTATCCTTTTCCGAGATGTCACAGCTGCCCTCCTTTTCTATTAAATTTATCTGTTGTATGAATTTATTTACTATAGCAGTTCTAAATGAAATAATCTTAGACTCTTTGATTAAATCAATATTCTTCTCCTTTGCTATCTCACCTCCTAGACCTTTTCTACCCTCAATATCATCATACAATACCTCTAAATATCTCCTTACCTTTAACTCTGGAGGTATATTGGGTTTGTTACTATCATCAATTTTCTTCAATGTATCATCCCAGCTATATTCTAGTACATTCAAATAAAGCTCTCTTTTGTTTGGGTAGTAGTTGTAAAGTGTGCCAACTGCTATTCCAGCCCTATTAGCTATCATTTTTATATCAACGACATCATACTCCAATTCGCCAAACAGATCCATGGCTGCATTGAATATGTTTTCTTCAATATCATTTATTACTTTTGGCATATTACATCACCTCACATTTAACCCAGGTTTTTTTATGAACTGTGATTCATAATATGAATTATAGTTCATAAAAAAATAATAGTCAAGGTTTTGTACCAAAAAATGTTCTTAAATATTTTGCCTGTACAATGGCCTTAGCTTGTGTAATGGTATTATATTCTATGCTATAGTGCAAATTTATCCGCAAATATACTCTAAGCAATTGTATTTAGGTCATAATAATAGCAATACGACGCTAAATACGCTATTAAGCAGGTAAAATAATGTGAGTTCCTTGTAATTACCGCTGCTACATACGGTATCAAACTCTAATTCCATTATTCATGCTTGGTTGGTCACCTAATTGGTTATAACCAACATTTTCATCATAATAATCATCTTCGTCATAGGTCTTTTCTTTTAATATCCTAAATACTCTTACTATTTCTTTTGCAGTTCTTTCATTGTCCTTTCCTGGAATGAGGTACCTATTATTTATCATTGCAACTATTATGGCTGTTATCTGATTATCATTCAATATTATTCCCCACATATAAAATAATCTATTTTATATTATGTAATCACAAAGAAAAAAGGTGCTTTTATTTGGCACCTTTTTATTTCACTGTTTGCTATTTACTGTTTACTGTTCTGCTCTAATATTTTCAGTTATATTTCCATTGTTTATCCCCCTTAAAGGGATAGCCCCTGAAATTAGTGCCACGATTGTCGCTCCAACTGAGGAAACTATTATATTCTTTCAGGAAATAGCCCATGGAAACTCGCTCATTTCCATTAAAATATTAAATAACACATAAGAAAGCCCGGTTCCTATTATTCCTCCATATATTGCTGAAACAATACCATATATCATGCTCTCGTAGCAGACTAATCTTTTTATACCTCCATTTGACATTCCGATTGCCTTTAGCATTGAAAGCTCTCTTGTTCTCAATATAAGGTTTGTACTTATTGTATTTATTATATTAAGACATCCAATCAATGTAATCACTCCAACAAACCCATATAAAAATATACTAATTATAATATTTATTTTTCTATGTTCTTTTGCATCTTCACTATAATCAGTATATTTTATTTTAGGATTATTAGTTGATATTCCTTTTAAGTATTCTGAAACCTTTTCTCTATCTGCATCTTTTTTAAGCTTTATTGTAATACCTTTTAATGCGTCTTTTCCTACTATCTTTTTATAAACTTCTTCTGTGGTTATAAGGCATACACCAAAGCTCATAACCACTTCCATCTGGAAGTCTTACATCAAGAAGTAAAAGATTAAACTCATTATTACCTATCTTTTCCCTAGCCTCTTTCAAATTCTTTGCATAAGTGACATCAAATCCCTCATTTTCAAGCGTGTATTCTATGCTAAAAGCTAATATATCATCATCCTCAACTAGCAATATCTTTTTCATGTAATAATCTACCTCCATATATTAAACGGTAAGTTTCCATTTTATTTTTCTCATACAAATAGTATACTTAAATTATATCCAATCATAAAGCCCCCACTAAATATATGGAGGCTTTATGATTAATTTTATATAATAAAAAGCTAATAAGATATTTAGGTAAGAGTGAAGAAGTAGGAGTTAATGGTGTAGTAACTAACTTACATAGTGCCAACTCTTACCTCTTACTTTTTACCTATTAACTAATAAGATTTTAGTTGTAAAAATAAAAGAAATGTTTGTTAGAATATAATAAGTTAATTTATATGGTTATTGACCTTAATACCTAGTACTACTTACCATACCTCTGTTTGTTTATAAATCTTTTCATTTCCCTTTTCAAAAAAAGATATAGTAGTGGTACTGCATATATTAGCTTTGCAGTTGTAGTTATTGTTTCATTTTTATTTGCCAATAGCTCAGATATTCCTTCGCCAAACATGGTTGCACCAATGAATATCAAAATTACTGATAGTATTTTAAATATGGTATCTGTTTTAAGTTTTATTACAGCTTTAAATATTAGCAGCATGAAAATTAATGATAATGCAAAGCCAATGAAAATACCCATTATTATGTCTAATGGATTTTCATATGCTAAAGGCAATATAAACATAATTATCTCAAGGCTTTCTCTGTATACAACAATAAAAGGTATTATAAACATGTTAAAAGCCGTTGTTTCAATACTATAGTCATCCTCCATGTTTTTAGAGGTATCAGAGTAATCTGCCTTATTTCTTATCTTTAAAACACTATAAGCTACTAATCCTGCGACAAAAATCATCATGCTTCCATCAAATATTTGACGTGCAACACCTTGCAGATGTTGAACATTTTTAAAGACGGCTATTCCAGTAATTATACTTGATACGACTCCTAATGCCGTGCCGGCTAAAATAAACCTACCAAGTTCTCTTTTCTGCTTTTTATATATATAAGTTAACAGTGATGTTATTAGTATTACAGCTTCAAGACATTCTCTAAAGCTTATAGTAAGAGATGCTAACATAAAATCACCTCGCTTTATTCTCTACTATATATAATAAGCAGTACCACGCAAATATTTGACTATAAATTAGATATTTTGTTGAAATTTTTATAATATTTATCGAATATGTAATATTTCTTTATAGGTATGTATAATTATTTAGCTAATGGATAAAATATAAATACTCTTTAACATTAGTTCCTCTTCCCCAATAAAAAAGACAGTTTCATTTGATATCAAATGAAACTGTCTTTT